>JAYTWN010000437.1:0-6535 GCA_043743435.1 Acidimicrobiia bacterium | reverse complement strand
AGCGAGGCCGACGAAGTTATTGGGGTCAAAGTGTGATTCCGATTGAAACTAGAGCGAGTAAGCGGAAGAGGCTACGCAGTGATTTCGGCCTGATTTGGCAAGGGTGATGAGGGCGCACTTGGAAGAATGCATAGCCAACTTCCGATTTTCGACTACCGAATCAAGCCGAGGGTACGGCCAATCTTTTCGATTTCTTTGTAATTGTTGGCGTTGGTGGGAATGAACTTCTTTGAACCAAGAAGGCTCAACGCTTTCGCACCGTCAACATCAGCATCAGCGGTGAGGAACGCATCTTTGATGCTGTCAGAGAATCCGGCACCAAAGCGCTCATCGGTCCTCGGTCCGGCAATCCAGTGGTAGTCCTTGTAACCGGGGGTACGGAACACCAGTTTGACTTTGGTGAGATCAACGGTTCCGGCAGCAACCCGACGTGCCCATACTTGTTCATTCAATGCTCCGGCTTCGTAGGTCCCTGCTTGCACCAGGTCAATGGTTTTGTCATGGCTACCCGAGTAGCCGGGGGCACCGGCGAAATCGCGTGACGAATCAAGACCAGCGGCATCGAGGAAGTACTCAGGCATGGTTCGCCCCGACGTGGATGATTCGCTGCCAAAGGTAAAGCGGAACCCTTTCAAGGCAGCGAGGCGACCAACGGAATCGATGACCGGGAGCGCCTGCACCGAAGTGTTAACGATAAAGACCGAGTGGAAATCGTCGTCCACGTCGCGCTGGGCCAACACCTTGGCACCGGGTGTTTGCAGCCTGGCTTGCACGCCGGTGAGCCCGCCGAACCAGACCAGGTCGAGATCACCGGTACGGAACAAGCTAACGGCAGATGGGTAGTCGGCAACGGGTACGTATTCAACCTTGACGTTCAACTTTTTGGCGAGATATTTGGCGATGGTGCCGTTGATTTCGACCAGCCTTTCTGGTGTGACGTCGGGGATTGCACCGAGGCGCAGTGTTCGCGAGGGTTTGGCTGGAGTCGTAGCGGCCGGAGCGGGAGCACTGGTGGCTGCGGGTGTGGATACAGGTTTCGCCTTGGCTCCGCCAGGTCTGGCCACAACTGGTTTACCTACGCCTGGTTTGGCTTTTCCTGCGGCCGAGGCTGCCGTGGTTCCGCCGAGCGATCCAACCAATGCGGCGGCCATGGCGACGATGGCTCCCACAGTGAGGGCTCTGCGGGCGGTAGAGGTTCGAGAATGAACAGAAGCGGCGTTGGGGAAAAAGCGAGACATAAAAAGACCTGTGCGAATCGGAGGGATGTGGCGGGCCCTCGCAGCAGGGAGAACGTTGGTCGACCTCAAGATGTTCAGAGGCCCCACGTACCCGCGTTGCAAGCAGCCGTGCCAGCTTGGTGCAGGGGTTGGTTGGTTCCGACGCCGCGCTCTCAGGCGCCGTTCAGGCGCTACTCGTTGGAGCGATGAACCGCTGGGCACAGGTGGGCATAGGGACACGTGCCGCACGCAACGACCGACGGATAAGCGGGAAAGGTGCGTTCCTTGCGAATGTGTTCGGCGTGATTGGTGACGAGGCGAAGTGCTTGGGCCAGATTGCCACGCGTGGCATCGATACTCACCGTTTGTGCCTCATCACGGCCGAGTGATTCGTACGTCACCCGAATTTTTGTTGGTCGTTCGGGAAGGTTGGCGGCGAGAAGCAAATAGATCTGCGCGCCTATGTCCTCAACGAGTGAATCCGGGCACGCACCCGTTTTGTAGTCGCGGACCTCGATGGTCCCATCGGGAAGGCGCCAGAGGGCATCAATGCGTCCAGTGATCAGCAGGGCTCTACGGATGAAAAGCCAATGGAGATCCCGTTCACCTCCAAGATAGAGCGCGGCTTCTTCTGTTTCGTCGAATTCTCCGGATTCCTGTTGTTTGAAACGTGAAGGACAAAGCTCCAGATGTCGACGAACCATGGACATCGCCGTTTGCGTTAACCCCAGTGAGCCATCGACCGGCTCGGAATTATCATGTGTATGCATGTCTTCGTGTCGGGCGAAGAGTTCTGCGTGTACTGCACTCCCAAGCTGTGCCCGCCCACCTTCATCGGTATCAGCCCGCGCAAGTTTGAGCACCGAACCTAGGAAGTAGCGCCGGGGGCAGGTCGCGAAGTCCTTCAGTTTGGAGGCGTTGAGGACCAACATGCCCGATGCTGGTTGCACGGGATCACCCAACGAGTAAGAGGCCTGGTTCACTGGGTGCTCTGCTGGGTCCTCTGCTGGATCCTCTGTTGGGTCGTTGGCGGGTCTTTCGGTTGGGTCCTCACTCATTTGGTTGCTCATAGTTGATCGAACCGGCTGAGCAATGCTTCGGTCGGGTCTTGGGCGATGGCCGGACAGCGATGGGCAAAGCGACACGTGGGGCACCACCAACCGGCAACGGCGTTCTCTGGGGTGTCTGTGGCGGCATTGACGGCAAGGGTTAGGCGGACCCGAAGCAAATCGAGATCCCCGGCGCGAACGTGGGTAGTAACGATTTTCGCCCGTCCGGCCGCCCACAGGGTTTCGATACGCAAGATTGGTTCGTTGTCGTCGTCGCCAATTCTTCGAACTCGTAGGAGTGCAGCGATGCCGATGTCGCGCCACCCGGCCGTAGTCGATCTGGAAACCGTATGTTCACGGAGTACTATTCGGCGGACTTCGAGCAAGGGTTTGTTGCTCGTAGGGGTGAAAACGAGATCGAGTTTGCCGCTCAACTCATAGCGAGGATCTGCTGCTGGTCGCTTGAGAAATTCTCCGGCCCGACGGTCGAGTACTGCTGGATCTTCTCCAAAAGCTTCGTCGTAATGTCCGACGGCGATTCGAAAAAGGTGAGCTTCTTCGGTACTCAAAGTTGGTGGCGCAGTGGCGTCAAGGGTTTCGGTGACCAACACTTCGCGGTCCTGAGCAAGGCGGTGGGCCACCAAAATGGCATCGTTGATGGCGCTCGGTAAACGAAAAGATGGCTCCTTCCCTCGGGCTGGAATGAGTTCAGGATCCAGCAAACGCGCCAGGCGTCGAGGGCAGGCAAAAGCGGGTTCCAACTGCCCCAAGGCTAACGACGGCGTCTGCCGATTCGGTGTTGGGGATGGGCTCACCCACCTAGCCTGCCAACAATTGGGCCAGCTCGGGAGGATTCAACTGGTCACTGCTCGGTCGGAACCACGGGAAGAGTATTTTCCCTTGGTGCTCGAAGAGGGTTTGAACCGTCTTGGTCGGTGGCCCCAATCCGGCTTGCCGGTTGGAAAGGAACCCTCTGGCGGGACTCGAAGCGAAGCGGAGATGGGGCCCGTCAGCTTTAATTAGGGGCCGTCAGCTTTCATGGGCCCGCCAGTATCCGGGGGTGTTGCGAAGCGCTATGGTTTCGGTGCTCGCTTTGTGGTGAGCGACATTCCTAGGAGCGAAGCCGGTGAGAATCCGGCGCTGTCCCGCAACTGTGAAGTCTGATTGCCTCTTCGAGAACATCAGAATGAGCCAGGTCGCCTCCGGGAGTTGTCTGCGTTTGCTGACCCTCGAAGGAAGGGCGGTTCGTGAGCCCTCTGGGGCCTTCGGAGCGTTCATCCCTCCCAACCTGGAGGATGACTCTAATGAAAAACTCTGTAAACCCTACGTTCACGTATAAACCTGGTTCGCGCCGGGCGATTCGCTCGTCTCGCAGCCGGACACGCATGGCAGCCCTCGTTGTGCTTGCAGGGGCTATGGCCCTTGTAGGTTCAATGGGCTCAACAACGGCCAATGCTGCGCGCAAAACCGCGTTCCCGGTAACGGTGAAGTCAGGTTCTGTTTCGGTGACCATCAAAAAGAAGCCCATTCGCATCGTCTCTCTGTCACCTACCGCCACGGAAATGCTCTTCGCCATTGGTGCTGGTAAACAAGTTAAGGCTGCCGACGATTACTCAAACTTCCCAGCCAATGCGCCAAAGACCAAACTCAGCGGCTTCAAACCCAACGTGGAAGCCATCGTGGCGTACAAGCCCGATCTTGTAGTTGTTTCGGCGGATGGGGACGCCATGAAGGCACTCCGAGCGTTGAAGATTCCCGTGATGGTGTTGCCGGCAGCAGAAAAACTTACTGATTCGTATGCGCAGATAGAACAACTCGGTGCGGCCACCGGCCATATCGCCGAAGCCGTCCAGGTGTCCTCCACTATGCAGGCCGACATTGCTGCCATCGTGGCCTCGGTTCCGAAACGTGCCGCTCCGTTGCGGTATTTCCACGAACTTGACAACACGCTCTATTCGGTTACCTCGAAGACCTTTATTGGCCAGCTCTACTCGCTGTTGGGAATGACCAATGTTGCCGACGCTGCCGATAAAGATGGATTCGGTTACCCGCAGTTATCTGCTGAATACCTGGTATCGATCGATCCTGATGTGATTCTGTTGGCCGACACAAAGTGCTGCGCCCAAGACGCCGCGGCAGTTGCTAAGCGCGCAGGGTTTGGCGGATTGAGCGCCGTGAAGAGCGGTCAGATTATCGCTCTTGACGACGATGTTGCCTCACGCTGGGGTCCTCGGATTGTGGACCTTCTGCGAGTGTTGGCTAGCAGCACCGCCTCGCTCAAGGGAACCCCGGCGCCGGTCGGTGTCGGTGCTTAGCTTTCTGAGCTAGGCACCGGGGCTAAGAATGCGATGAGCATCACGTTGTTACTTGGGGGCGCGCGTAGCGGCAAATCGTCGTTGGCTGTTGCGCGCGCTCTCGACTGGCAGCGGGCTGATGCCGATTCCCGCTTGGTTGTGTTTGTGGCTACGGGCTCGGCGGGCGATGGTGAGATGGCGGATCGGATTCTGCGACATCAAGCTGAACGGCCGCGGTCGTGGTCAACGATCGAGGCTCCAATCGATCTCGTCGCCGCTTTGCGTTCTGTGGATGCTGGAGAGCCTCAGCCTGCGGTGATTATCGATTGCCTTTCAATGTGGGTTGCCAACCATTTGATGGGGTCTGATCTAACGGGGTCTGATCTAATGGGTACTGATCTGACAGGCCCCAGGTCTGAACAGACGAGCCACGTTGATGCGTTCTCTGAAGAAGCGCTTGTTCCTGAGCGTTCTGGGGAGCCGTTCGTGGTCGACTGGGAGGCCGCAGAGGCGGAACTTCTCCGCCAAGTTGACGAGTGCTTCTCGTGTCTCGTCAACCGTGCTGCGCCGACCTGGTTTGTAACCAATGAGGTCGGCTTGAGCTTGGTTCCGATGAGCGCCCTAGGTCGCCGGTACCGCGATGTTCTCGGACGGGTAAATGCCAAGGTTTCACTCCACGCCGATGAAGCGTTTCTTACCGTCGCCGGTCGGGTGCTCCGTTTGGAACGACCGTGACACCGTCGGTGAAGAGTGCCAACAAAAGCACCAACGAAAGCACCAACGAAAGCACCAACAAAAGCACCAACAAAAGCGCCAAGAAGAGCGCCAAGAAGAGCGCCAGGAAGAGCGTCATAAAAGGTGCGACTGGAAAGCCCAAGAACAAGCCCATGGTCTGGATGGTCGTGTTTGTGGTCGCGGTCGGGCTTTGCATGGTGTTGAGCCTTAGTGTGGGTGCTGTTCACCTGCCCTTCGGCCACGTTGTGGCAACTCTATGGGAACGTATCACTGGGCTTCGGAACTCGTCGGTGCTTACCGGTACTGATGCTGCGGTGTTGTTCGAAATCCGCCTTCCCAGAGTGGTGTTAGGTCTGCTGGTTGGCTCCTCGCTGTCGTTGGCAGGGGCGTCGTATCAAGGGGTGTTTCGGAACCCACTCGCTGATCCCTACCTACTGGGTGCAGCAGCGGGAGCAGGGCTTGGCGCCACCCTGGTGTTGTCGAATGTGGTGGATCTTGCCGGTTGGCAAGTACAGGCCCTGCCCCTTGCAGCGTTTGTCGGGGCCATGGTTGCGGTGTTGCTGAGTGTGGCCATGGCCTCGGTAGTTGGTGCTGGGGTGAGTGATGGATCCGTCACTTCAGCATCGGCGGTGCTGCTGCTCGCTGGCGTGGCGATCGCTTCGTTTCTCACTGCCATCCAAACCTTCGTTCAGCAGCAACGAGCGGAAACCCTTCGAGTGGTTTATGCTTGGATACTAGGTGGGCTTACTACGAGTGGCTGGAGTGAGGTTCGCCTCATCGCTCCCTATTTGGGCGTTGCGGCCCTAGTGCTCTTGGCCATGGCTCGAAAGCTCGACGTGATGGCCGTTGGCGACGATGAAGCACGCTCACTCGGTGTCTCACCAACTCGAGTTCGGATTGTGGTGGTGATCGCTGCTTCGCTGGCTACGGCCGCTGCAGTATCAGTAAGTGGACTTATTGGCTTTGTCGGCTTGGTGATTCCTCACGCCGTGCGATCTCTCGTTGGTCACGGCCACCGGTTTGTGCTGACGGGTTCGATTCTTTTGGGTGGCGCATTCGTGGTTCTGACTGATGCAGTGGCCCGAACCATCGTCGCTCCGGCCGAATTGCCCCTTGGGGTTCTCACGGCCTTCATCGGGGCGCCGGCCTTTGCCCTGTTACTCATCCGTCAACACCGGAGCCGATCATGAACACTCCAGCAGCTGCGGAACTCCTTGTGGAACTGGCGGGCCCCATCTCC
>JAYTWN010000436.1:0-9957 GCA_043743435.1 Acidimicrobiia bacterium | reverse complement strand
GTGGTTCTGCAAACAGCGCGAGGCGAATCATCTCAAGATGGTGGCCCTCGGTCCAGAAGCCGGGCCAGTATTGTTAAGCGCACTTCGCAACAACGAACTTCTTGGTTTGCTGTGCGATCGCGATATCGCCGGAGGTGGAATTGAGGCTGAGTTCTTTGGAGAACTCACCACGTTTCCGGCTGGACCAGCAACACTGAGTTTGCGAACCGGTGCCGCAATACTTCCCAACGCGGTGTTTCAAGATGGGACCCTCGCTCATGGTGTGATTCGCCCGCCAATTCGATTCCAACGTTCCGGCACGTTCCGAACCGATGTAAGCGCGCTTACTCAGCTGCTGGTACGCGAACTCGAAACGTTGATTCGGATGGCTCCGGAGCAGTGGCACGTGCTTCAACCGGTATGGCCTAGTGACCATGCGAAGCGTAAAGGCTAAGCGGAAAGACTAAGTGGCAAAGCTCTTTGCAAGCCGATTGATGGTGGCGTCGGCTAGATTTTGGAGGTGCGTATCGGGATGTTTAGCCCTTACAGCCTTACGCTTCCCGGCGGGGTGCAAGGACAAGTGTTGGGGCTAGCTCGTGCACTTCGTCGCCAGGGTCACGTTGTTCGTGTTCTCGGGCCCTGCGATGGTCCGCCACCCGAATCAGGTGTTACCCCCCTTGGCAATGCCATACCTCTCGCGGCCAATGGATCAGTCGCCCCGATTGCCCCCGATCCTGCTGCTGCGCTTCGCACGATTCGAGTATTGAACGACGAAGAATTCGACATCATCCATCTGCATGAGCCGTTAGTCCCAGGCCCGAACCTCACGGCGTTACTGTACAAACCGGCACCGATCCTTGGTACGTTTCACGCAGCCGGTCGCAGTAGTTCCTATCGAATTCTGCAACGTCCGTTGGCCTGGGCGGCAAAAAAGCTTGACCTGCGGGTGGCCGTGAGCGCGGATGCCGAAGAGTTGGCGAAGGCCAGTCTCGGGGGCGAGTATGTCCGCCTCTTTAATGGCGTCGATACAAACCGTTTCGCGGGCGCAAAACCGGCGGTCACCGAGGGCCCGACGGTGCTCTTCGTAGGGCGGCATGAAGAACGCAAGGGCCTGGGTGTGCTTCTGGAAGCCCACGCCATGATGTCATCCAACGTACGGCTTTGGATCGTGGGCTCGGGGCCCCAAACCGCTGAACTCCGAACACGTTTCCCGAGTCCACTCATTTCCTGGCTTGGCAGGGTCGACGACGCATCCCTGGCTAGTTACTGGACGGGGGCCGATGTGTACTGTGCCCCGTCTTTGGGGGGCGAGTCCTTCGGCGTGGTGCTTCTTGAATCAATGGCTTCTGGCACACCAGTCGTGGCGAGTGACATCGACGGGTATCGCAGCGTTGCCCGTCATGAAACCCATGGGCTCCTGGTGGCCCCTGGTGATGCAGCGGCACTGGCTCAGTCACTGGGTCGCCTGTTAGGTGATCCGGCCTTAGCAGAGGGACTCCGTCAACGTGGGCTGACCCGAGCGGCAGAGTTTTCCATGGACTCCCTCGGGGCACGGTACGGCGAGCTGTATGAAACGATTCGTCGTCGGTAGCCCAGTTTTTCATAGGGTTTAAGAGCGCGAGCCGATTGGAGAGTGCTCAATCAAGCAAGCGCCATGCTTTTCGCCACGGCGTCAGCCGGACGATAAACCCTGCAACTCTCAATCCCGCCTCTTGGCGTGACCTCTTAGCTTCGTAAAGGGGTATTTTGGTGGGGGAGCCCGCCCCCAAAGGGTGAACGTGTACACCCAAGACCGCTAAGAAGTGTCAGACTTCGAGTTGGACCCGAGACGGGGCTCAACTTTTAAGGAGTGTTCGATGACTTTTGTGCTCATTTTGCTTGCCATTGTCGTGCTGTTCGTTGGCTATGGCGTGGTGCAATACAACGGGCTGGTAAGTGTTCGAAACCGAATTGAAAACGGTTGGGCACAGATTGAAGTGCAGCTCAAGCGTCGTTACGACCTAATTCCCAATCTGGTCGAGACGGTGAAGGGTTACGCGTCGCATGAAAAGGGAACGTTGGATGCCGTAATCGCGGCTCGCAATACTGCAATGGGGGCGACTGGTGTTGCCGGAAAAGCCACTGCTGAGACTGGTTTAAGCGGCACCCTCAAGTCAATGTTTGCACTTAGTGAGGCATACCCCGACCTCAAAGCGAACACGAACTTTTTGAACCTCCAAGAAGAACTGACGGGAAGCGAGGACAAGATTGCCTACGCTCGTCAGTACTACAACGACGAAGTTCGGGCCTACAACACCAAAATCCAAAGCTTCCCTACCAACATCTTGGCTAAGCGCTTCAAATTCGCTCAGCGTGAGTACTTCGAAGTTGCAGAGACCGAACGCGGTCCGGTCTCGGTGAAGTTTTAACAAGCCAACGGGTTCATTTCTACCCTGCTTTCTCTCGACGCTAGCGCTCAGGTGTCTGGGCGACAGCTTTCGATTCGTTTCACCCCCGCACTTCCTCCACTTCCTCCACGTGACCCAACTAATTGATGTGAAACTGCAATGTATGACGAAGTAAAGGCGAACAAGCGTCGAAGCATTCTGCTGATTCTGGGGTTCGTGGTTATTGTTTTTGGATTGGGTTGGGCCTTCTCAACGTTGATTGGCGGCGGTCCAATCGGCACACTGCTAGCGCTTCTCATTGCGGGAGGCGCAGCATTCCTTTCGTATTGGAAGTCTGATGCGATTGCCTTGTCCATGAGCCATGCGCGCCCTGCTGATCCGCGGGAGTATGCGCGGTTGTACAACTTGGTTGACGGGTTGTGTATTGCTTCGGGCCTTCCAAAGCCTCGGTTATTTATTGTCGATGATGATGCGCCAAATGCGTTTGCTACAGGAAGAGACCAAAAGCATGCCGCGATTGCCGTGACCACGGGGTTGCTGGCAAAGCTGGACCGCCTTGAGCTTGAAGCCGTGCTGGCTCACGAACTCGGCCATATCAAGAACAACGACATTTTGGTGGCGACCTTGGCCGTAACCATGGTGGGTGCCGTGGCGATTTTGAGTGATCTGGGCCTTCGAGTGCTGTGGTGGGGTGGAACATCGCACAAGAGTGATCGCGATAAAGATAACGCTGGATTCGGCGCCATTCTCGCGGTGCTAGCGCTTGTGCTTCTTGTGCTCACCCCAGTGATTGCGAAATTGATGCAGTTCGCAATCAGTCGACGACGGGAAACGCTTGCGGATGTCACCGGGGTTTCCATGACCCGTTACCCGCCAGGCTTGATTCGGGCGCTGGAAAAACTTCGGGATGATGACACGGTGGTGCACTCCAACTCGCGGGCGACCGCGCACCTGTGGATCGAATCGCCAATGCCCCGGCACAACGGTGAGGTTCGCGAAAGCGGTGAAGGTCGAATGTTGAAAATCAACCGGATGTTTGACACCCACCCGCCAATTGAGGACCGCATCGCTGCCTTACGGGAGTTGTAGCGCCCCTCTCGCTCCCATCGAAGCGGCCCTTACAAACGAAACCTTTGGAAAACCCGGCTAGAGGTAAGGGCCGGGCGGTTCTATGCTGTGCCCATGTCAAATGTGCCAGCCGCTGTAGGAACTGCCCGGGTAAAGCGTGGTCTCGCTGAGATGCTCAAGGGCGGCGTGATCATGGACGTTATGAACGTGGAGCAGGCGAAGATCGCCGAAGACGCTGGGGCAACTGCGGTTATGGCCTTGGAGCGCATTCCGAGCCGTATTCGTCGCGATGGTGGCGTTGCTCGTATGAGTGATCCGCTCATGATTGAAGAAATTCAAGCCGTGGTCACCATTCCCGTTATGGCCAAAGTACGAATCGGTCATTTTGTAGAAGCCCAAATCCTTGAGGCCCTTGGGGTGGATTACATCGATGAATCCGAAGTGTTGACCCCAGCCGACGAAGCACACCACATTGATAAGTGGGCCTACGGCGTGCCGTTTGTTTGTGGTGCCACCAATTTGGGTGAAGCGCTGCGCCGAATCAGTGAAGGTGCATGCATGGTTCGCTCAAAGGGTGAGGCTGGCACAGGCAACATCATCGAGGCAGTGCGTCACCTCCGCTCTATTTTGGGTGACATCCGCAAGATCACTCAGGCCGATTCTGCAGAGTTGTACGTGTGGGCCAAAAATCTGCAAGCCCCCTACGAGCTAGTTGCTGAAATTGCCAACACCGGCAAACTTCCCGTCCCACTCTTCTCCGCTGGCGGTGTCGCTACCCCTGCGGACGCGGCGCTCTGTATGCAATTGGGTGCTGAGGCCGTATTCGTAGGTTCAGGTATTTTTGAATCCGAAGATCCAGCAACGGTTGGTAAGGCCATCGTGGAGGCGGCCACGCACTTCCAAGACGCCTCGATTTTGGCCAAGGTAAGCCGGGGCCTCGGAGGCCTCATGCCTGGTCTGGAAATGGGCAAACTTGAGGTGAAGTACGCCGAGCGCGGCTGGTAATGAGGCCAACTGGGCGGGCGAGCACAGATTGTTGCGGTTTGGAGTCGCAAGCTCCAGACTCGCGGAACGCTGCAAAGGGCCCTTGTTTCGCGTTGCCCGGCGCTTCGGTGATCAGATTTCCGCCCTTAGAGCCGTTGTGGGGGTTCCTCCTAACTCGGACCAGCTGACCGGGTCTTGGGTTTTCACCCTCGGGTGACTCCGAGCGTCTTCTAGGATTGAAGGGATGAACGCGACGCAACAACAAGGTGAAGCGCGTTCGGCCTTGGGACGAACGTCGATCAGGCCCAGAGATTTGGCGCCCGGTGGCTGGTTGCGCCCCCACGATGATCAGCTGTTGGTTAATGCCGACGCTGATCGTTTTGATGGTCGAACTGTCGGCGTGTTGGCGCTGCAGGGGGCTTTTGCCGAGCACGGGGTGGCGATGCGCAGGTTAGGAGCAACGGTGGTTGAGGTGCGAACTCCGAAGCATCTTGAACAGGTTGAGGCCCTCGCGATGCCTGGTGGTGAATCGACCACCATGTCGAAACTTTTGGCAACAAGTGGATTGTTTGAGCCGTTAGCCGCAAGGTTGAGCGAAGGCATGCCAACCTTTGGCACCTGTGCCGGAATGATTCTGCTCGCAGCCCAAATAGCCGATGGCCGCCCCGATCAGCGAAGCTTCGCAGCACTTGATATCACCGTCCGCAGAAATGGCTACGGACGCCAAGTTGACTCCTTCGAAGCCGATTTGGAAATCACTGGGCTGACCGAGCCCTTTACCGCCGTGTTCATCCGCGCCCCGGTAGTGGAACGGGTTGGCGAAAGTGTTACCGTGCTCGCAGAAGCCCGCGGAAACCCTGTGCTGGTGCAGGGTGGCACGCATGGCCAGATTTTTGCGTCATCCTTTCACCCTGAGATCACCGCAGATCTCAGAATCCATCAACTGTTTTTTGCTGCCGCGTTTCCCGCGGCGGCTTCTCTACCGAGGTAGTACCGATGTCCGGACATTCCAAATGGGCCACAATCAAACACAAGAAGGGCGCAGCCGACAAGGCTCGCGGCAAACTGTGGGCCAAACTTGTAAGGAACATTGAAGTAGCTGCCCGTGAAGGCGGCGGTGATCGTGACGGCAACGCAACGCTGCGTGCCATGATCATCAAGGCCAAGGCCGGTCAGGTTCCTTCGGACAAAATCGACAATGCCATCAAGCGTGGCACCGGCGAACTGAAGGCCGACAAGGTGATGGAAGACATTATGTACGAGGGCTATGCCCAGGCTGGCGTGGCTCTGCTCGTACAGGTCTCGACCGACAACCGCAATCGTTCCGGTGGCGACGTGCGCTCAACGTTCTCCAAAAATGGCGGCAACATCGCTGAGCCAGGGGCTGTTGGTTGGCAGTTCGATCGCAAAGGCGTGATCGTGGTCCAGAAAACTCAGAACGGTAAAACCATCACCGAAGATCAACTGATGGAATGCGCTCTCGAAGCCGGGGCCGAAGACATCATCGATAACGACGACACCTTCGAAGTGCGATGCGGCCCCACGGATATCGGGTCCGTCTGTGCGGCTCTGGGCGAGGCCAAAATTGACTTCGATTCAGCCGACCGACCGATGGTTCCGTCCACGGTGATTTCCATTACCGATGCGGAGGTGGCCCGCAAGATTCTCAAGCTCATGGATGCCCTTGAAGACCTCGATGACGTAGAAGAAGTGTTCGCCAACTTCGATATTTCCGAAGAAGTGTTCGCCGCCCTCGCCGGGTGAGCGTCTTAACCTCTTTCGCCGCTTTCTCGCGCTGACACTCTTTCGTTTAAACACTCTTTCGCCGCCGACACTTTGCCGAAGTGGCTCGCGGTCCGACGCCAAAACCCCGCCTCGATGGCGGGGTTTTTTGCTGCGCTTCGAAGAAGTGGCTTGGCCAGACGTTTGAGTAGTCGAACAGCCTTGGCCTGAACGATCAGTCATCGACGGCCTGTGCAACTTTCGTTTCCGCGTCAAAGGTTTTCCGAATATTGGTAGTTGGGAAGGCCATTTCGCGGGGAAGACGGCGAGTCATGGCGGCCAGCACCGTCGAGCACAGGGCAACAACCAAGGAGACGAGAAAGGCCAGATGATACGAAGAGGCCAGTCTCGGTTGTCCAAGAACTGAGCCCGCAGCAGCAATCGACACCATGACCTGGGTGCCCATAACACTGCCTGATTGCACCATGAGTTGCTGCACCGCGCCAATGGTGCCGAGTCGATCTTCGGGAACCGCGTTGGCTACGGTGGCCGAAAGTGACGGTGACGCGAAAGCCATACCAAAACCTGCCATGCCAATGGCCACGATCAGCACAATCAACGATCCGCCAACCTTGGTAAAGGCCAACATGGCCATCGAAACCACAATCATCGCCGAACCAAAGGTCGCCGTGACCCGTTCCCCAACGCGAACTGCGAGATAACCGGCGATCGGGGCCATGATGGCGAAGACAATGGGTCGCCCAATGGTGGCCCGGCTGGCTTTGGTGAGAGTGAAATGAAAAAACCCTTTGCCGACCAGAAGGTCATTGATCAAAATCAGCCCGGCTCCGATGTAGGCAAACTGTGCCAACATTTGCGATGAAATGCCCGCGGCCACGTTGCGAATCCTTAGCAGACGCATCGGAAGCAGCGCATTTGGTGTCTTCTTTTGCCAGCTCACGAACGCGTACAAGCTCATTGGGGCGAGCGCGAAGCACAGCAAAACTCGGGGGCTCGTCCAGCCCCATTCTGGGCCCCGGTTAGCGCCGAACAACAGGAACAGTGTGGTCAGCCCGAGAAGAACCGCACCTTTTGCGTCGAACTTTGAAGCAGGTCGGCGAGCCGTTTCGGGAATGAACTTGATGGCCACTACTAGGGCAATCAAAAAGAACGGGCACTGGGCCAAGAACATCGAACGCCAACCAAAATGGTCTACCAGCGGACCACCCAGGAGGACGCCGAGCACAGGCGAACCAGCGCCGACGAGCGACCAGTACCCCATGGCTTTGACACGTTTTTCCTTTTCGAACGTGGAGAAGATGATGGCCAGCGAGGAGGGGCCTAATGCGGTGGTGACTGCGGCAGCGATGGTGCGAAAGGCGATCAGGGCGTACACGTTGGGTGAGAGACCCACGAGCAGCGAACTAAACAGACCAGCGACGAGACCGAACAGGTACAGCTTGCGGTGGCCGCGAAGGTCACCGAGTCGCCCCAGGGCTGGGGCCAAAATCGCGGCAACCAATGAGGGCCCAGTGAAAGCCCAGAGCACCAAACTCGGCGAAGTTTTCAGGTCTTCTGAAATAGATTGCCTGGCCACCGAAAGCAAGGTGTACACGACGCCGGCAGCGAAGTTCCCGAGCATCACACTGATCAGAATGAGTGTGGAGGATCGTTTGGTGGGAGCGGCTCGATAACGCAGCCAGTTCCGAATAATGGCGTCCCACGGCAGGGTGGGTACTTCGGTGAGAGATTCGAATTCCGCCCGTTCGTGCTGTTCGTCGCTTTCGCTCTGGGTCAACGATGTCGTTTCGTCGCCTTGGATTGCGCTCGCCGTCAAGCTTCGGTCGGAAGGGTTGGATAGATGGTTGCCGTCTGCTTTTAGCGTTGCTTTGGTGCGTGGGGTTGGCGTGTCTGAGTTGGTCACGTTCGTTGGCGTTTCATGATCGGATCGGTTCATTGTTAAGTTCTAAGTGTTTGGCGGCTACTGATTAGCCCTTAGTGCTTCGTGCTTATGGGGGTTGTGCAGCTTGCGAGACGGGTGAACCGAATGTCGGGTTGACCTTCTTCATTGTCGCCATCGGTTCGTTTTGTGACGGAAAATCCATGTCGCGCATAGAAGCTCTGTGCGCGTAGGTTTTCCTGGAATGTCCACAGGTGTACTTCATCGGGTTGGTTGTTTAAGGCGCTTACTAAAAGTGCAGACCCAATACCGTTCCCCAGAAAGGCCGGGTCGACGTAGAGGTGTTGAATCGAGCCGGGTTTCGTAGCGATGTAGCCCACCACAATCCCTGCGCTGGTGGCCACCCGAACGCTCGACGTTGCGCACAAAACCTCGGTGATCCAGGTTCGAACCTCACCAGGGGTGTTCGCCATCCGAACAACGCCATTTCGATACGCGTAGGCGAAGGATCGGAGGTACACCTCGGCGATCGCCGGAGCATCGGCTGGTTGTGCGGGCCTTGCAGCGAAATCTCTTAGCGCGTGAAGTATTCCGGCGATTCCGGGCTCATGGTGTTCACGAAGTTCCTCGGAAGACCACCAGCGAGCATCTGGACTTTCACCTTCCGGTGGATGTGGGTCATCGTTGGGAACGGCTAGAAGAAAACGCAGATCAAGGTGATAGTGGCCTCGTGGTCCATCGTGAGCGTCTACGTGAACCAGCTCGGGCCGTCCAGAAAAATGCTTTGCGCTCAGACCAGTTTCTTCCAGACATTCGCGAAGTGCAGCATCAGCTGGAGTTTCGCCTTCATCGATATGACCACCAGGTTGCAGCCAAATTCCCAGCCTCTTGTGCTTGTGGAGCACCACACCTCGCGGCCCAACGACAATGGCCGAAGCGGTTACGTGTGTGGTGTCAGCGGTTTGCGAGCACGGCTCGACTCGTCCGGCGAGTTCGGTGCGAAAACGGGCGATTGATGTTGCTTCTCGCTCGTCGACCGGCGGCCGTCGTGTGAGTAGATCGTTAATGAGGTCACCTATTGCCTGAGCCGTGGCAAGGGAAGAAACCATGGAGAGAGTCTACGGGCTCACGGTCCAGGGTCCCGGGTCCGCACTTGGCGTTCGGTTGCGAACCCGTTGACGGGACTTGAAGCGGAGCGGAGACGGGGTTGTCAGGTCGCAGTGTCCTTCTTCGAGTCGTGTCCCGAGGCGTCCTGTTGAATGCGAGAACGTGTCCGTAGATTTCTTAGAGGCCGGAGCGAAAAAAGGTGACGTGTTGTGAGGCACCCGAACTCCGGGTAGGCCAATTCAGGGCGTAGGGTAATTGCATGGCCGTTGGTGTTGGTGATGTCGCTCCGGAATTTACCCTTCCAGGAACTGGCGAACGTTCGTACTCACTTTCGGACTTTCGCGGCTGCACGGTCGTATTGGCGTTCTATCCGGGAGACAACAGCCCCGTCTGCACCATGCAGCTCAACGCGTACAACAACGATTTGGCGGAATTCACCGAACTTGATGCGCAGATCGTCGGCCTTTCACCCCAGGGTGTTGAATCCCACGAACGCTTCAGCGCCAAGCAGGGAGGTTTTGATTTTCCCTTGCTGGCCGACACGGAAAAAGTTGTCGGTAAGTTGTACGGGATACTTGGTCCGTTGGGCTTCTACCGACGCTCGGTGTTTGTGGTCGATCGCTCTGGAGTGATTTCCTACGCCCATCGGTCCGCGACCGGTATTACCTTCAGAAAGTCTGATGAGCTGATCGAGGCCGTCCGGAGCGCGTCCAAGTCGTAGCTGTCGGGCTGGTTTGGTCAGTTCTGTCGATTAGTCGCGGCTCGGTTCAGCTATCTAAGGTTCGCGATGTCGTGAGTCCCTGGTCGGTG
>JAYTWN010000435.1:0-7443 GCA_043743435.1 Acidimicrobiia bacterium | reverse complement strand
CGCTCAACCAGAGGGAAGACCGGCGGCTCGGCTTCGTTGAGAATCTCGACGACACAGTTCTGCAACTCAACTTCGCCTGTCGAAAGTTCTGCATTGACGGTTTCGGCCGAACGCGCCGTGACGGTTCCGGTAATGCGGACCACATATTCGTTGCGAAGATCCGCTGCACCATCGACCACGCACTGAACTAAGCCGGTACGGTCACGAAGGTCGACGAAAGCGAGCTTCTCGCCATGCTCACGTCGGCGTGCCACCCAGCCACACAGAGAAACGATACGGCCCACATCGGCCAACCGAAGATCTCCGCTGTAATCGGTACGCATCCCACGAGCGCGGTCAGGCGCACCATCAGTAGCTGTGGATTGGGGGGCAGAATCGGTAGTCACGTAACAAGCCTTCCAGATGACTGAGAAAATCGAGTCTCTTATTCTGCCCGGCTCAGCCGTTCAGTGTGCGCGGAACCCGTGCTCTTGTGTCACCAAGCCGGGTTCTTCCCGAAATCCGAACGATACGTCTGCGTCTTCGCAACCGCCAGCAGGATTGTTGACCGCTACCCATCCCAAATGGGCAGAAACCCCGGCATATTCAGCTTCACCAAACAAAAAGGAAACACCGGTTAAGGGAAGTTTGACTCATGCCGATTACGTGTAGGTGAAACTAGGCCAACGATCAGCGAGGACCTGCCTCAACCTCCGCAACCGCCTTCAACAGAGGCTCGTGAAGCGGTTTCTACGTCAAGACGGCGCCGTTGCTGTTGAAATGGTTCTGGTCAGCATGCTCCTTGTTCCTCTTGTATGCGGGCTTCTCGACTTCGCCATGTTGTGGCAAAAACACCAAACTGCCGAGGCAGCTGTGCGCCAAGCCGCCCGACGGGTCGCCTCTTCGTGTGTGGTTCCGCTCAACGACCTGGCAAGTGACTGCAAATCGGGAAACAAATCCGAAGACGACACGAAAGCCCTGTTAGCAGCGCTTTCAGCCCTTGGGAGCGCCGCGTCAGAGATTGAAACCGTTGTCATATTTAACGCCAACGACGCATCAACGAGTGACCTCAACGCAACGCCCCCGGCCGGATGCATGACGGCGGCTCCGCCCATTGGCGTTGCGAACCAATGCAACGTGTACGGGCCGGACCAACTCGCTGGAATTGGTGCGCTCACGCCAGCTGACCTTGCAGTCAAGTTTTCCTGCACTTCCCATCAGACGCCGGACCCGGGCAAGCCTTCGAGCTACTGGTGTCCCCTTGACCGTGGCCGTTCATCAAACACACCGACCTACGTTGGCGTTGCAGTGAAGCTCCGTCACCGGCATATAACCGGCCTGTTTGGTTCATTCGCTCCAGTGAAAGCACAAGCGGTTTTCCGCCTAGAGCCCAACACCTTGGCACCGACCGAGGTACGAGCTGACGACGTTGATGTTCTCGTGGCCGCAGCTACGTCGACAACAACGACAACCGCTGAAGTACCCACATCGACAACGACCACAACGACGATTCAAACCGCCTGGTATTGCGATACCAACGCAATCACTTACTCCAGCTTGGCCGACTACACCACAAACTGCCCACCCCCACCAACCGTCACCTCGACAACCACAACCACCACCATCCAAACCTCGTGGTACTGCGACACCAATGGATTTACATACTCCAGCCTCGCCAGCTACACCACGAACTGCCCACCCCCACCAACCGTCACCTCGACAACCACAACCACCACTATCCAAACAACGTGGTGGTGCTCGTACAACAACGTCACGTACTACAGCCAGAACTCTTATGACGGCGCCTGTGTTCCCCCGCCTACGAGTTCCACCACAACGACGACTCGCGTGCGTACAAAAGGTGGCGGCAATACATGAGTGCGGACACGAGACAAATCTCGGAAAGTCACCCACTTTCTGAACGGTCCATTGCAAGATCAAAAACGGAGTCGGGCGCCTCAGTTGTCGAAGCAGCACTAGTTCTTCCGCTGTTCGTCCTCCTGATTTTTTCCATCATCGAAGCGGGATCGATGTTCTTAAACCTCAGCGCCGTACGAACAGCTTCGCGCGAGGGTGCCCGTGAAGCGAGTGCGGCGGCAAGCAGCGCTACGGCCGACCAAACAACGCTGATTGCTTCGATGAAATCGTTAGGCCAACTTTCAGGTTCCCTCGAAGGAATCATCGTGTTCAAAGCTGAAAACGTGAGCAGCGTCGTTCCACAACAATGCCTCGACGCACTTGCAAATGGCACCGCTGGGGTGAACATCGCCGCGGCCAGCCCGCTACCGGCCATCAAGTGCAATGTGTACCTCGCAACCCAAATTCGTAATCCTGAAATTACCAAGTTTGGGGCGAGCACTTCCAATAGCGATCCAGCATTTTGGGATAGTCATTGGGCTCCAATCGACCGCAATGAAGTACTCACTCCGACCTCGAGCCCGGATTACGTTGGCGTTTTTGTGAAAGTGAAAAGTGCGGGAGCAACCGGGCTTCTGCCAAAGCGCGACATGACCGCCGTCAACATCTTCCAAATCGAACCGCAACGAGCCCAGGAATAGCACCGCAGCGATGAACCATTCTCCCTTCCGTTCGAGCAAGTCTTGTCACATGGTCCAATTCCCCCATACCGAAGATGGTTTCGTAGCTGTAGCCACTGCACTGCTCTCCATTGTTTTGATTGCGTTCTGCGCTCTGGCTATTGATGTTGCAATGTTCTTTGTTCGAGGTCAACAACTCCAGCGAACCGCCGATGCTGCCGCGCTTTCTGCCGTGGTCAAGATGCCACGATTTCCCGCCGCCGAAGCGCTGGCCAAAGAAATCGGCGCAAAAAACAGAATCGCTCCAGACATGATTACGGTCGATCAAATTCCTGGGAAAGATCGGGATCTTCGAGTCACGATAAAGGACCCGCACGTATCTACGTTCTTCGGGAAGCTCTTTCGGCAGGATGTATCCATTCAACGATCGGCTCGCGCCCAGTACGTAGCGCAAATTGAGCTCGGTTCGAAACTCAATGCATTAGGTACCGGAAATTTGGCTGACCTCGGGCCAACCGGCGTGGGCTCAACACAAAAATTCTGGCTCGCCATTAACGGATATTGCACGGCAAAAGAAGACGGTGATCGTTTCGCCTCGGCCTTTGACGGGACAAAGACCGCCGCTTCGTCAAGTTGCAGCGTTACACCAACTGGCACAACTCACCCCATGGCCAATCTTGAGTACCCAGGGGATTACCAAGTCACGAAACGACCTGCTTATGCCTACACGGTGACTGTCCCGTGCCCGGTTGCTGGACAGGAACCTTGTACGACCCCTCGCTCCGTCGATGTAAAGGTTGCGGCCTACAACCCCTACTTCGACCCATCGAACAGAAGCCTCGATCAAAACCTCGTCAACCCCGACACAGAACCAGCACTATTTGACACCGTAGCCATCACCACCACGTTCGCGATTTATAACGACGAGGGAATCGCGGTCAGTGGGACCTCGCCAGTCAATTTTGGTACCTGCCTAGATCATTTCGATGGTTGTGGGGTTGGCGCAAACCTATGGACCGACCTGTTTACGATTCCCGCTTCGGAAGGACCGGGAAAATTCCGCATTGAGGTGTCTACCCTCATGGCTGATCCCGCCCGTGTTGGGGATCCACAAACTGCGAGTTTCGGCGCCAATGTCTTTTCCTTGATCGCTTATGACGCCAATGTGTCGCTTGGCCCGTGCACCACCTCAAATTGCCCGACGGTTTCCGGTACGCGTTCAATGAGTGTTTACGCAAACGCCGCAGTGGGAGCAACCGACTTCTCCCTTGCCAAACTCGCTCCGGCCGAATACTTCCGAGGCAAGCGGGTCCAGGTTTTGTTGTGGGATCCAGGCGAAGGTGCCCAATCGATACAAATCCTCAACCAGGACAGCGCACCCGTTCAGGCTCGTTACCGAACCTGGAACCCCGGCCTCGGCGACTCAGACCCCTCAAAGACCTTTGACTACAACCTGGTTAACGACGACACCACAGCCATAACCGATCACAAAATCAGTGTCGGTGGACTGGTGGACGATCCGGGCGCGATTGCCCCTCCATGGTTGACACCACCAACGCCCTACAGCCCCCGGTCCGGCAAATCGCTTTACAACGGCCGAATGCTCTCCATGGAAATCGATGTCCCAACAACGTACGGATGTGTTCCCAGCGTTTCTCCTTGCCAAGAAGCCCCATTGACCGATGATGGCTGGTGGAAAATCCGTTACACCACCGCCGGCGCAGTATCCGACCGATCAACGTGGAGTGTGCAGCTCCTCGGAGACCCAGTACACCTGGTTCGGGACAAATAGGGACCGACCCGTTCACCAATAAGCCCGCTTCAAACACTAATCCTACGTGCGCGTACCAGGTAGGACACGGTAAGAGTCGAACACGTTGTCTACGGCTCGCACCGAACGCAAAATCGCGTCGAGGTGGGCGGGATCGGCAAGTTCAAAATCAAACCGTTGACGGGCGACTCGATCGGAGCCGGTGTGCGTCGAACAACCGAGTACGTTGACGTGATTGTCAGCCAGGACTCGCGCGACATCGGCCAGCAAACGAGAACGGTCGAGTGCTTCGACCATGATGGACACCACATAGATCGATTTGTTCGTGTCGGATTCAGCGTCCCACTCCACATCGATCAAACGAGCGCCTTCGCCCACCTTGAGTGCCGTGGAATTGGCGCAATCGCTACGATGCACGCTCACGCCACGACCGCGAGTTACGAAACCCATAATGGAGTCACCGGGTACGGGCGTACAACACCGAGCCAAACGCACCATGAGATCGTCGAGACCCTCAACATGGACGCCGGTTCCGGTTCGCGAACGAGCCCGTCGGGTTTCGCGGCTTGGCCGTTGACGAACGGTGGTGGCAGGCAGTTGCTCTTCGTGTTCGCCGCCGCGTAATTCACGCGACAACCGGTTCACTACTTGCTCAGCCGAAACGTGGTTTTCGCCGATGCCCACCTGCAACGCTTCAAGATCAACGAATCCAAGCGCGCTTATGACTGCGCCCATAGCCGGAAAAGTCGACAGTTTTTGAATCGGTAGGTTCTCTTTGCGGAGTTGCTTGGTAAGTTCCTCGCGGCCCACTTCCAACGCATCATCACGCCGTTCTTTGGAGAACCACTGTTTGATCTTGTTCCGGGCCCGTGGGGTGGTGACCACCTGCAACCAGTCCCGGCTGGGCTGAGCGGTTTCCACCTTGGAAGTGATGATCTCGATGGTCTCGCCGGAGCTGAGACTGGAATCAAGCGGCGCCAACCGGCCATTCACTCGCGCCCCGATGCATCGATGTCCAACGTCAGTGTGGATGGCGTAAGCAAAGTCGAGCGGAGTGGCCTTTGCTGGGAGGGTAACGACCTTGCCCTTCGGGGTAAAGACAAACACTTCGTCTTGGTACAGATCAATCTTTATGGTTTCCAAGAACGCTTTAGGGTCGGCCGCGTCGGGCTGGGCTTCAGCCAATCGTTGCAACCAAGCCAGTTCCGTAGTGTCGACGGTGTTGCCCGTACGTTTGGTGTCCTTGTAACCCCAGTGCGCGGCAATTCCGGTCTCGGCAATCTGGTGCATTTCCAAGCTACGGATCTGGCATTCCAAAACTTTGCCCTGCGGACCCACCACAGTCGTGTGTAGCGACTGGTAAAGGTTGAATTTAGGCATGGCGATGTAGTCCTTGAATCGCCCCTGCACCGGCTTCCACAGAGCGTGAATCGACCCAAGCGCTGCATAGCAATCCTTGATCGAGTCAACGATAATACGTATACCTACGAGATCATGGATGTTCTCAAAATCGAGACCCTTCATCACCATCTTTTCGTAGATCGACCAGAGGTGTTTTTCTCGGCCCGTCACCGTAGATTCGATTCCCAGTTCAAGAAGCCTTTCACGCACCTCCTCAATTGCCGAAGTCAAATACTCTTCACGTTCCGGAGCACGAGCGTTCACCAAATTGATTAACTCCGCATGCTTACGAGGCTCCAGCGCCCGAAACGAAAGATCTTCGAGTTCATGCTTGAGTTCACCAATACCCAAACGGTGGGCCAGCGGCGCGTAAATGTCCAACGTTTCTTGCGCGGTTCGTCGGCGTTTCCATTCCTCGCCAACGGCATCAATGGTGCGCATATTGTGCAGCCGGTCGGCCAGTTTGATAACCAGAACCCTGAGGTCCTTGGCCATGGCCACAAGCATTTTGCGCATGGTGGCGGCTTGTTGGGCCTCTTTGGATTCAAACTGAATACGTTCGAGCTTGGTGACTCCGTCGACGATGGCGGCAACGTCGGCCCCGAATTCGGCGTTGAGATCATCAAGAGTTACGCCGGTATCTTCAACCGCGTCGTGGAGGATGGCACCGGCGAGCGTCACATCGTCCATGCCCAGGTCGGCCAGGATCTTGGCCACGGCAACAGGGTGGGTGATGTAGGGCTCACCAGATTTGCGACGTTGTTCCTTGTGGGCGGCAGCGGACAGGACAAATGCTGCGTTGATTCGGCTGACCGAGGCTTTGGGGTGGTGGCGTCGATATGCCTCTACCACAGGGATCAACAAGCGAGGATCTTGCGGATCAACGGTTTGAAGATCCAACTCCTCAAACGCTGCCACGACACTGTCGAGCGCAGCGCTGAGCGGAGACGTGAGTTCTAGCGCCTCAGCCATTTCTGGAACCATTTCGTTGCGCAAACGTTGACCGTTGATCCATGCTCCAAGCTATCGCACCACTTGACCTACTCCCCGGTGTCGTCGGCCACGCGGTGTAGAAGCCCTACGTAACCAGTGGTGGGTTCGACCTGATCTTCGGCCAGCACGAAACGAGACGGCCAAATCATGGGGCAAGAGGCTCAGTAGCTCAATACCGTTGCGATTGCGAGAGGCTCGCCCAACGCCGCCGCCAACGCCGCTCGACCATGAATGAACGCCAGTTCGATGGCAAAACCAAACCCAGCAACCGTGGCACCCAGATCGCTCACCAAACCTGCTGCCGCAAGAGCGGTACCCCCGGTGGCCAACACATCGTCGATGATCAGCACGTGGTCGCCCGCCCCTGCGGCGTCTGCATGGACCTGCAGGGAATCGGTTCCGTATTCGAGGTTATACGTACGCGTAATACTTTTGGATGGCAGTTTCCCCGGCTTACGTACAGGAATCATGCCAACACTTAACCGGTCGGCCACCAGTGGCGCCAGCAGAAAACCTCGGGCTTCTATTCCGGCAACTTTAGTTACCCTCGAGCCGCCCGCATTGGCCGCAGCGAGCCACGGTGCGGCCATCAAATCAGCCAACGCAGCGATAGCTCCTGGAGCACCCAAGAGAGGCGTGATGTCCTTAAACATGATTCCCGGTTTTGGAAAATCGGGAACGTCGCGGATAAGGGCAACAAGATCGGTAACGAGCACGTCTCTACCGTAACCGCCGTTTTGACGGCTTTTAGATGATCGCAGG
>JAYTWN010000434.1:0-4349 GCA_043743435.1 Acidimicrobiia bacterium | reverse complement strand
GCCAGATGCAAGGCCAGATGCAAGGCCAGATGCAAGGCCAGACACTGGAGGGCGTTCGGTGGCTGTCCGTCGAGTCGGCTTTATCGGTCTAGGGCACCTCGGAGCCCATTTGGCGGCCAGTTTGCTTCGGGCTGGTCATCAACTCACCGTGACCGACCTCGATCAAACCTCGGCATCGGCATTACTGACCGCTGGTGCACAATGGGCTGACGATCCCGCAGCCGTTGCCGCCACCTCCGACGTGGTGTTCACCTGCTTGCCTTCGCCCGGCGTCATCAACGCAGTAGTGACGGGCCCCCGTGGCGTGCTTGAAGGCTTCGCCGGGCGAGCGGGAACGTGGATTGATATGTCCACCAACGACCGCAATGAAACGCTAAGACTCGGCGCATTGGTTGAAGCCGCGGGTGCCAACATGCTCGAAGCTCCCGTCACGGGCGGGGTGCATCGGGCCGCAGCCGGGCAAATCACCGTACTGGTCGGTGGCGACGAATCGGTGTTTGAAACCTATCGTGAGCTGCTCGGCGCCGTTGGTAATCCCGTCCTCTATATCGGGCCGCTGGGAAGCGCAGCGCTCATCAAGGTCATCACCAACATGCTGGCCTTCGTGAACCTGGTGTCGGTAGGCGAAGCGTTGATGCTGGCTAAGCGCGGCGGGCTCGATTTGGGCAAAGCCTTTGAGGCCATCAAAGAATCATCCGGAAACAGTTTCGTCCACGAAACCGAGAGCCAGGTGATTCTCAACGGCAGCTACAACATCAACTTCACCATGGACTTGGCCTGCAAAGATTTGGGTTTCGCCACGCAGTTTGGCCGGGAACTTGGCGTACCGCTCGATCTTGCCGGCCTGACCGAACAGACCTTCATCCGGGCCCGGTCTGCTTATGGCGGCGGTGCCTGGTCATCGCAGGTTGTGAAATTGCTCGAAGATGCACTCGGAACCGATCTTCGTGCGCCCGGCTTCCCCGACGAATTGCCCCCGTCATGAGTCCGGACTCGGGACACATCTTGGGGAGTCCGGACTCGGGACAAATCTTGGGGAGTCCGGACTCGGGACAAATCTTGGGGAGTCCGGACTCGGGACAAATTTTGAGGAGTTCGGACTCGGGACAAATTTTGAAGAGTACTGCTAGTCGTTCGGTTGAGGTCGAAACGGACTTGGCCCACGTGGAGGCGCGAACTCGTGCCGATCTGGCCGCGGCGTTTCAATGGGCGGCCAAGCTCAACCTTCACGAAGCGGTCGCCAACCATTTCACCGCAGCAGTCTCGCCTGATGGTGCGCAGTTTCTCCTAAACCCTCGTGGCCGGCATTTCTCTCGTATGCGCGCTTCAGAGTTGCTGATGCTTGATTCTCGCACCGCTGGCGAGGGCAAAGTGCAGCTGCATCCCGATGCCGATCCAACCGCCTGGTACCTCCACGCTCACCTCCACAAAACCGTCCCACGGGCGAGGTGCATTTTGCATACTCATATGCCCTATGTAACGGCACTTACCTGTTTGGCAGACTTCGAGTTCTTGATGCTGGACCAAAATGCCTGCCGATTTCACAACCGCATTGCCTATGACCGCCACTACGCCGGCATGGCGCTCGACGACACCGAAGGCGAGCGCGTTGCCTCTCTGTTGGGCGACGACAAGAGCGTGTTGTTCCTGGGTAACCACGGTGTGCTGGTTATCGGCGAAACCGTAGCGGAAGCCTTCGATGAGCTCTACTACTTGGAGAAGGCGGCGCAACTGCAGGTACTTGCCCTATCCACCGGCCGCCCGCTTGCATTGGTTGCCGATGATGTTGCAGCGCTTGCCTGTAAGCAGTGGTTGGAGTACCCCGAAATCGCTACATTGCATTTTGCGGAATTGCTGCGGATTCTTGATGAAGAGGGCAGCAACTATGCCAAGTAATTGCATCCTTTCCATCAGTGCACATAGTAAAAGTTCATCGTCTCATAGAACGGATCTCGGTCGTGACCAGTAAAAGCACCGTGGCAACCAGCAGCGCAGCAACGAGTTCGAAGGCTCAAGGCGAAGTTCGGACGGTCGGCTTCGATGACTGCTCGGTTCGGATCGAGTGGTCAAATGGTGGGCGAAGCGAATTCCTGAACTTCTGGCTTCGGGATAATTGCCCGCAACTTCGCCATGTCACCACTAAGCACCGCGTGGCCGAGACCTCTGAGATTCCACGCAACGTGAAGCCAACGTCGGTCACCCTCACTGCCGAGGGCAACGTGGAAATTGTGTGGGAGCACGATAGGCATGTGAGCACGTTTGCTGGAGCGTGGTTGCAAGCGCATGACTACGGAAACGGCGCCCGTCATGCCAACTACCAGCCAATGCTTTGGGGTCCCTCGATCGGTGAAGCCATGCCCACCGCCTCGTACCCGGCCCTGTGTGAAGACAAAGCGGTCCGCCGGAGCTTTCTGGAGGGTTTCGTCCGCTACGGAGTTGGCATTCTTAACGATGTGCCGTGCGTGCCCGGGACCGTGCTTGAAGTAGCGGGCCTGCTGGGTGAGGTTCGCAACACCAGTTGGGGTTTGGTGTTCGACGTGATCTCCATGGAAGACGCCAACTCCCTGGCCTACACAAACCTCCCGCTCGTAGTCCATACCGATGAGGGATATCGCGATCCAGCCCCCACCGTGCAGCTTCAACACTTCCTGCGTGCCGACGCGGCCGGAGGCGATTCAACCCTGGTCGATGGGTTTGCGGTGGCCGAGGCATTGCGAGTTCAGGCGCCTGAGCAGTTTGTGCTCTTGGCCAACACGGTGCTGCATTTCCATTTTGCCGACGCCAACGCCGAACATCGTGCCGCAGCCCCCACCATTGCGCTCAACCCCGATGGTTCGATCAGGGCTATCCGTTACTCCAACCACAGTGTGGAACCGTTCCTGCTGCCAGCGGACATCATGGAACCATTTTATGACGCGTACTTAGCATTTGGTCGCATGCGGGAAAGCTCCGAATTTCGCCTCGATATCAAGATGGGGGCCGGTGACCTCTACATCGTCGACAACCATCGCGTGATGCACGGTCGGACTGGGTTCTCGAGCGGCGGGGCTCGTCACCTGCAGAGTTGTTACATCGAGCGTGACGAATTGGCCAGCAGACTCACTCTGCTTCAGCGCAACGGCTGACCTGTGCGGTAAAGGCCTTAAGTGGACGTCGAATGTTGCCGTAATCAACTAGTACTGCAGGAAGCGGAAGTTACTCTGCAGTGTTGTCAACCCGATTCTCTGCACCACTGCGAAATTCACACCGAAGTCACTGCAAAGTCTCTTTCGCGAACACGCACTAGCTAGTGCAGGAAAGCGTAAGTCACTGCGTAGTCTTTGACCTCAGTTGCCAGCACCTACAAGGAAAGTGCCACCAGGACACTACGCAATGATTTATGCGAACACGAACTAGTAGTTCAGAGGCTGCATGAGCTTTACTGAGAGACTGTTTTCCCAACCACCCACACACAGAAATAGCCAAAGTCGATCCCGATGAGTTCTCCGTTTGACGCCAACCTCCCAACTTCGTCGGCCTCGTCGGCCGAACGCTGGGTAACAAACCCTGAAGACACTGTTCTCGCCGGGCCACTAGCTGCTGCGGTCGATGTTTCCGATCTACGACCGACAGGTATTGAATGGCCAACGGTTGCAGTGGCGCTTGGGGTCTACGGGGGAACAGCGCTGGTGGTGGCATACCACTCGGTTCTCGGGCCATTCGCCACGATCGTGCTGCTGGCTCTTTTCGGCTGTTGGTTTTTGTCGCTCCAACATGAGTGCCTCCATGGTCATCCCTTCGCCAGTCGACGCCTTAATCACCTTTTGGCCTGGCCACCGCTGTCGTTGTGGTTGCCCTTTGCGGTGTACCGCGAGAGTCACCTGATTCACCACCGAAACGCGTTGCTCACCGAGCCAGGAGTGGACCCGGAAAGTAACTATTTCAAAGGCTCGGAATGGGAGGGGTTCCTCCCGATCCAGCGCAAAGTTTTTGAGGCCAATCAAACGTTGCTCGGTCGGATGCTGTTCCGCCCGCTGCAAGGAATCTGGAGAACGGCTGTGGCTGTTCCGGAAGAGCTACGCAGTGCGCGATGGCGAAAAACTTGGATAGCTCATGTTGTGGGCTCGGTCGTGTTGTTGGCCGTCCTTCGTCAGTACGCGCACCTGCCCCTTTGGCAGTACCTGCTGGGGTTTGTGTACGGCGGGGCGTCATTGGCGGCTATTCGTGCTTACGCGGAACATCAGTGGGTAGGCGGAACGAAGTCTCGCTCGGCTACGGTGCACGCCTCGATGTTCTGGCGGGTGTTGTTCCTCAATAACAACTATCACTATGCCCACCACCTGCGACCAAGTTTGTCGTGGTTCAAGGTG
>JAYTWN010000433.1:0-12243 GCA_043743435.1 Acidimicrobiia bacterium | reverse complement strand
GCGGACGAACCCCGGTCATTGTGTGTGAAATTCGACCTTTCGGCGCGGGACTAGCAGAACGAACAGTGCTTCTGTACGGCCATCTCGACAAGCAACCGGAGATGACGGGATGGCGAGCTGACCTTGGCCCATGGAAGCCTGTTTTGGAAGGGGAGCGGCTCTATGGGCGTGGCGGGGCCGATGACGGGTATGCGATATTCAGCGCGCTTAGCGCTATCGAAGCGGTGCAGGCGAGCGGTGGATCCCATGACCGTTGCGTGGTTTTGATCGAGGCCAGTGAAGAAAGCGGCAGCCCAGATCTCATTGCCCATGTCGAAGCTCTCGCTGCCGTCGTTGGATCACCATCGCTTGTGGTGTGCCTTGATTCGGGTTGTTTGGATTACGACCGTCTTTGGGTCACGACCTCGCTACGTGGTTTGGCTGGGGGTGTGCTGCGCGTCGATGTGCTCGACGAAGGCGTCCATTCCGGCGGTGCGAGTGGGGTAGTGCCGTCGTCGTTTCGTATCGTGCGTCAGCTTCTTGATCGAGTGGAAGACGCACAAACTGGAGCTGTCCTAATCGATGCCTGCCACGTGCCGATCCCCGAATATCGCGTGGCTGAAGCCCAACGCACCGCCGGTGAAACTGCGCCGTTGAGCAGTGAGTTTCCGCTATTTGGCACTACCCGGCCCATGACCGAAGACGCGGTTGAACAAATATTGGCTCGAACATGGAGGCCGACGCTTTCCGTAACCGGAGCCGATGGCATTCCGCCCACTTCGATTGCCGGTAACGTGTTGCGACCATTTACGTCGCTTCGACTCTCGTTCCGCCTGCCCCCAACCGCACCCGCACATCCGGCTCTCGAACAGATACAACGTGCACTTACCAACAATCCACCCTATGGAGCGCACGTTGAACTGCTTGCCGGTGAAGCGGCCGATGGATGGCACGCCCCCACTTTCGCCCCGTGGCTCCACGAAGCATTGGAGCGCACTTCACACAACATTTTCGGACAGGGGTACCGGGCCTTTGGCGAAGGCGGAACGATTCCCTTTATGGCCATGTTGCAAGAACGCTTCCCAGAAGCGCAGTTCTTCGTAACTGGAGTCTTGGGCCCACGATCAAATGCCCATGGGCCCAACGAGTTCCTCCATCTCCCAACGGCCCGCCGAGTGAGCGCTGCAGTTGCGCAAATCCTCGATGCTCAGACCGGAATATAGAAGTTCGCCGAAGCGTGGTGTACGAGGGTCCCCAACCCGGCTTTCGGTTGGAAAGTACTTTTCAAGCCCTGTCCCGAGTCCGGACTCACTCGTGGGGCTCGAAGCGGAGCGGAGTTGGGGCCTGCCAGCGCATCAAAGAGCCGAAAAAACTACCCCTTGACGCGCGAATTTTTCAGGCGCATGATCAACAGGCGAGCTTGTTGCTCATGGAATTGGGGGTTCACTTGAATCTGTACTCTTCTAGAAAATTCGACTCCGAATAACCGGTCGGCCTGCTGATAGTCGCTGTCGTCCCGCAGGTTCTTCATCACCTACGAGTGCCCATCTGCTGTGCATGGACCTCCGTGAACGAACGCTAGAAACGACCGTGCACGAACGTAATCCCGATCCGGTGAGCCCCGACATGTAAGAAATGTCGGGGCTCTATTCTTTTTCGGGTTGTGCTTCGACGATTTGTGTACAGTTCTCTGTTTAGGGCAACGCGTGTAGAACCATCTGTTCAGAGCTATGTGCGCAGAGCTATGTGCGCGTATTTTGTGCTAAACGATGGTGGTGTCTGACTTGCCCATATAGCGATCGCGTAAAATGCGTTTGTACAACTTGCCGGTAGGGAGTCGAGGTAGCTCCGCCTCAAAGTCCAGCGTTCGGGGAACCTTAAAACGAGCGAGATGTTGTCCGCAGAATGCCAGCAGTTCCGCTGCAAGTTCGGGGCCCGCTGTCGCCATGTCAACGGGTTGTACGACCGCTTTCACTTCTTCGCCAAGATCATCGTTGGGGATCCCAAACACGGCGACATCGCCAACAGCTGGATGGGTTACCAAGATGTCTTCGATCTCTCGAGGATAGATGTTGACTCCTCCGGCAATGATCATGTAGGCCTTGCGGTCAGTTAGGAACAGGTAGCCGTCTTCGTCGACATACCCAACATCGCCCAGTGTCGACAGGCCACCGGTGCGATGTGACTCCGCGTTCTTTTCAGGAGCATTGTGGTATTCGAAATCGCCACCACCGGAGAACCAAATGGTGCCTTCACTGCCCGCGGGCAGCTCGTTGAATTCCTCGTCAAGAATATGCAACTTGGCCACGGTGGTGCGGCCCACTGAGCCCGGCTTCTTCAACCATTCGTGGCTGTTGATGATCGTCGATCCATTGCCTTCGGTTCCGGCGTAATACTCGAAGAGCTTTGGCCCCCACCACTCAATCATCTTGTGCTTCACGGGTACTGGGCATGGTGCAGCGGCATGAATGGCTACTTCGAGCGACGAAAGATCGTGACGTTGGCGTTCGTCATCTGACAACTTCAGCATACGTACGAACATCGTAGGTACCCATTGTGAATGGGTTACGTGGTAGCGCTCAATAAGGCCCAATGCTTCGAGCGGATCGAACCGCTCCATGATGATCACCGCTCCGCCATATTGCTGCGCCCAAAGTGAATAGGCCAAGGGAGCTGCGTGGTACATAGGGGCGGGGGAGAGGTACACCATGTCATCACGAAAGCCATAGAGCGTATTGAAATGCGCGATTCCTGGATCGGGCTGCCCCGGCACCACCGTGGGTAACGCCCGTTTTACGCCCTTGGGTCGCCCCGTTGTGCCCGACGAATAGAGCATCAAGGTACCCATGGATTCGTCGGCAATGTTTGTTTCCGCGAACGAGCGGATGGCGGCTTCGTAACTATCGAACCCCGGTGCCGTTCCGCCAATCATCAGCCGTGTCTTGACCGCTTCAGGAAATTCAACTTGCGTCACGATTTCGGTTTTGGCTTTGCTGGTAATGAACGCGCCAGCTCCGCAATCCTCAACGATGTAGCTCACTTCGCCCGGCGTGAGGTAGCTGTTGATAGCGGTTAGGTACAAGCCCGAACGCATGGCTGCCCACACCACCTCCATGAAATGGATCTGGTTTTCCATAAACAGGGCGACGTGATCGCCACGCATCAACCCCGCCTCGCGAAAGCAGTGGGCCAACTGATTGGAGCGGGCGTTGAGCTCGGCAAAGTTCATCACCTCACCTGTCCCGGCCATGATGATTGCAGGCGAACTGGGTTTGGATTGGGCGTAGGTACCTGGATACACGGTGCTCTCTCTATTTCTCTGGCGACGGGCCAGGTACGGAACTAATGAGTTCGTGTGCAGCTTGACGGTCTGGAGTGAAACCGGGGGAGTCGCGACAGAACTCCACCATGATGCCGTTGGGATCTTGGTAGTACAGCGACTGGCACCAACCGTGGTCAAGTTCCATCAGCGGCGCATGCCCAGCAGCAGTCATACGTGTACGTACTTCTTCCTGTCGTTCTTTGGTAGCGCGGAAGGCCACATGGTTCACCCAAACGGGCAAACCGTTGCCGGTCGAGATATCTGATCGCCAATCGGGTTGCTCACCCACGCCGTGAACATCAAAGAAGGCAATGCAGCTGCTATCTCCCGTATCAAAGAACACGTGTCTCAAAAAATGATCCTGTACTCCTGAAACTTCGGTGTGGACCAACGGGAACCCCAGAGTTTCATAGAACGCTGTGGTGGCCACCAGATCACGGCAGGCGTAAGCCACATGATGAAACCCTGAACTCGACGGCTTCGGAGAAACGGCGATCGGCGGGGAAGTTGGCGTTGAGGACATGCCATGAGCATACAAATTTCCTAGAAATTCGCCAGTTGAGGGTATGGATATTCTCTCAGCGCCATTCCAGCCTGTGTGATTTCTGGGCTCGAACATCCAACCGGAATCACCTCGCCCAAGGACATCTCAACAGGCGGGGCTAGCGAATGCTCAGCCCGCTCACTACGAGATCAGCACATTGCACGGGCTGGTCACGATCAATGTATGCGTCCTCATTGGGCATCCAAACCGTTAACCATTGCTCCCGCTCCGATTCCCCGTCACGCTCAACCGCTCTCCTTAGGCAGACTTCGCGGGGTGTCTCCACCCACACCTTAAGGTCATAGGCGTCGCGCAGCATTTCGTGCAGAGCGCACACTCCTTCGATGATCACCACACCGTTCGGGGGAATGGCGCGCATGCCGTTTGAGGTTTTCATCGCCCAGTTCCAGCTCTTGAAGCTTGCAACCGCACCGTGGCGAAGAGGGTCGAGAACATCGGTCTTTACTCGGTCGAGAGCAAATCCCGAACCGGTCCAAAATTCGTCGGTCGAGACAATGGCTGCTCCCGGAACGGTTCGAGCCAGCGTGGTTTTCCCGGCCGCCCCATGCCCGCCAATACCTACAAGGACCACCGAAGATTTCCCGGCCGCAGCCACCCGTTCTGCAATCACGTCCAAGAGCACCGGAAAAACCTAGCGGAGCAAATGCTAACGCCGAGGAACACCAAGCGTGGATTCCGTCGTCCTCGGCAACGTGCGTGGAAAACTGATGCGGTGAACAAATCATGATGCTCAGCTGCGCCGTCTACGAAACCAACGGACGTGCCCCTGTGGCGTCACCCTTGGTCGATGCCTTCGAAGCCAGCCGTGACGCTGACGTATTTGCCTGGATCGCCCTCAGCACCCCAACACCGGAAGAGTTTGCCGAGGTTCACGAGGAGTTGCATTTACACCCCCTCGCTGTAGAAGACGCGGTACGAGCCCACCAGCGACCCAAGCTGGACGTGTTCGATAACTCGCTTTTTCTTGTGGCGAAATCTGCCGTATACGACGACAAAAACGAAGTGATCACGCTCCACGAGATTCACGCATTCGTCGGCGACGGGTCGGTGGTTACGGTGTATCACAGCGACGATTTCGACGGAGATCAGGTTGGTCACAACGAAATGGTTCGGGCCATGGAACACCAACCTGAGCTCACCGCATACGGGCCTCTGATCGTCGTTTACCGGCTTCTTGACCATATTGTCGACGGGTACCAAGAGGTTGTCGATGGCGTCGAGAACGATATTGATGAACTCGAAGCCGCCGTGTTTGCCGGTGGACGACAGAATCACGCAGAGCGAATTTTCCGGTTGAAACGCCAAGTTCTGGAGTTCCAGCGTGCTGTGGTTGCGTTGGAAGAAGTTCTTGAAACCCTGGTTCGCCAACAGGTTCCCGCTTTGTTTCGTAGCGATTCGCTGGCCATGTACTTTCGCGACGTGCAGGACCATGCGCTGCGGATCCTTGGTCGGGTGCAAACCGCCCGTGACCTGATGGAATCCGCCCTTGACGCCAACCTCGCCCAAATCGGTGTGCGCCAAAATGAAGACATGCGGGCTATGTCGGGTTGGGCGGCGGTTGTTGCCGTGCCGACGTTGTTTGCCGGCATTTGGGGCATGAACTTCAAACACATGCCTGAGCTCAACTGGTACGTGTCGTATCCCGTTGCACTGCTCACTATCTTCGGTTCAGGCATTGTCGTACGGCATCGGCTGCGCCGTAACGGCTGGCTCTAATTGAACGCCGCAACTTCCGTCATTTCAAAAGCATGGATGGTTCCTAACCTATTTTTGAAAAGGAATCCTTCGCGTTTTTAGCTCGTCCGCTGTGGTCCCCGCGTCCAAGCCGGTAATATCGTCACTGTGACGTTAATACTGACCAGTAACGGCCCAGGGGAGATTAGGCAGTGCGGGTGGTGTCGGCATCCGGTGGACCAACGCGGCGGCCGGGGTCGGCCAAAGAAGTTCTGTAAACAGAGTTGTCGGCAGCGAGACTATGAGTCTCGGGAACGTTCAAAGGCGCACGGCTTGGCCGATGGAGAGTTGATCATGACCCGGACGGAACTCAACGCCATGCGTGATGATGCTTACGTGTTGGGCTGTGCGGTCCGAGATGTCGAGCGCGACCTAACGGGAAGGCCCACGTTGCAGGATTACCAAGATGCCGTACGTTGGCTGATCGAAGCAGCAAAACCACTGGTAGCCAGCGGGCCCCTCTCTTGACTCGTTCTCTGAAACGCCCATAATCATAGTTATGTAAAGTTGTCAACGGTAAGTACACGAACCATCGTGGTTGCTTGTTGGCTCGAAAACTTCGGTAAAACTTCCGACTTGTTGTACATGATTCGGCTCAGGTGCGGGAGCCACGCAGCGGCGATGGACGCTGCCCATTCTGCCTGGTTTTGACATATGTTTTTCAGTATTTAGCTGTACGAATTTTTTGCTTTTGCTACACTCTTGTCATGGTTCAACGCACAACAGTCGAATTTGACCTCGAAAGGTTGGCCGAGGTCAGAAAGCTGCTCGGCACAACCGGCATCAAGGACACGGTCGATGCGGCATTTGATCAAATCGTCCGGCAAGCTCGAAGAATGGCACTACTTGATCAGTTGAGAGACCCGGAGAAGTTCGACTTTACCGAAGAAGTATTTCGCCAGGCTCGGCCGCTCGCCCCGTGAGGTACCTCGCCGACACGAGTGTCTGGAACCGGATTCGCCATGCTCAGGTCAGAACCCGTTGGGAAGAGCTCATTACGCGAGACGAAATAGTGGTGTGCGTTCAAGTTGTGCTGGAGGTGCTCTTCAGCGCCCAAAGCGCAAAAGAATACGACGAAGGTGCCCTTAACTTTTCTGGCTTTGATCAGGCCGTGATGGATAGCCAAACATACGGTCGAGCACGTGAAATTCAACAGCGGCTTGCACATGTCGGTGGACTTCACCATCGAAGCGTCACGATTGCCGATTTGCTCATCGCTGCGGCTGCTGAGTCCAAAGGCGTTACCGTCCTCCATTACGACGAAGACTTTGAGCGAATTGCGACCATTACCGGTCAACCAACCGAATGGGTCGCACCTCGAGGTTCGCTCTAACCCCCGACCGCGAGCGCGACTCTTCACGCTCATAGGTCGATGAGCGGTTCGGCATCCGAATGTCAAAAAAGCAGGGCCGATTAGAAGCGACTAAACGTTCGGCTGAGGCACTGGGCTTAGGAGGCCCCTCGCGAGAAGAACCTCGGCGAGGTTTGCCTCTTCGAGGGCGTAGACGCCTCGCTTTTCTTTCCAGACCAGCTGTTTTTCCTGGAGGGCGAGAAGGGCTTGCTGCACGTTTGATGCGTCGGGCTTAAGGTTTTCTTGCGGCGCGATTTGCTTGATCACTTTTCCGTAAGCAGACATAGTTTCGGCATCAAACGGCGCGTAGGCTTCTCCTCGGGCGGCAAGAACTCGCAAGACTGCCGATTGGATTGGGGTAAGCGAGTTAACGACTCGAACCGTCTGGGCCTCGGCAGCTTCTATTTGGTTCGTCACAGCCTCCGAGAAGTGAGCTGAAACATCCTCGGCTTTGAGCGAAAAGTCGTATCGGAGTTCATCGGCGGCAGCACCCAGAATTTCCGGGCGAAACGATGCTTTCTCGAAAAGCGGCCAAACGGCACCTGGGTCAAGCTGGGCGGCAAGCTTCACTCCCCCGCAGAACCATTCGACAAAGCCCATGTCGAGCGGTGGAAATGCAATGAGCGGAGCACCGAAGAATGCTTGGTCACGGCTGTTCCGCAACATGGCCAACTTGTCGCGGTTTGAGCCCGTAGCGACAATCCGAAGTCCAAAGTGTGCCGACGAATTCAGCTCATCACGAGCGGCTTTGAGCGCGAATAGCGCGTCGTATCCCCTATCCGTCACGATGGCGTGCTGAGCTTCGTCGACGATTAGCACGATGGGTTTACGAAGTTCGTCGGACAATTCGGCCAGGGCGTCGCTCAAAGAGATGTTGCTCCCGAGACCGACTTGATCAAACGAAAAGGTAAATCCCTTCTTTTCAAAGCTGGCAAGCCCGATTCGTTTCGCGAGTTTCAACGCTATGTCGGCGAACTCGGACAGTGCTGAGCGCACCGCTGCAACGATCACGTCTCCCGGGTCAGCTTCGCGATCGGCCCACAAATCGACGTAAATCACGTATGCCCCATCCGCGACAAGTTGCGGACGGAAGTCCTCTCGCAGAAACGTTGATTTTCCGGTCCGTCGAGGTGCGGCGAGGAACACCCCCGAAGAGGCCGCTGAGCCAACATCGGATGCCAGAATTTGACGGGAGAGTTGGAGCGCCAGATTGTGGCGACGATAGAACTTGTCCATTGGCTTCCAATCAGCGGTGATTATAGGCAATTATAGAGAAAGCTTCTATAATTGTCTATAGAAAGCTGAAACTATGGAACCGAACTCTCATCGACTCCGTAAAGCGGTGGTTAACGGGAGCGGCGGCTGGGTTCGATTGGCAGAGGCTCGGCCGGTAGATTCCGCCGTCGCTGCTGCACTCACCGACACCTGGGTGCCCATGCCGTTTACCTATATCGACGAGTCCCACCCGATCATGTTTCCGACCATCGAGCTCACCGTCCACTTTCTCGATCCGTTGCCTTTAGCTGGAGATACCGGCATAGATCCCTGTTTTGTTTGGCACCGTATCGATACTTCACGGTCAGGATTCGTCGTGCAGGACACCGAAGTTTGGACACGCAACGGTCGATTGATCGCCCGTGGCCGTCATGCTCATTCCCGTCACGCGCTGAAACGTTTGCGTGAGTTAAGCCCCAAACTTGGTCTCCGTGCTCGCTGCATCGGACACGGCCTGTTCGAAACGCTTGATGTAGTGGGCTTCTTTGTGGGTTTCGGCGGCGGTTCGGAAGGCAATGAGGGCCATGACAGCACCGTTGACGGCGGCACCACTGGTAGCCGTTTCGGCGAGCGCGGCAACGTCCATCGACAGTGAACCGATTTCTTTTGCGAACTCACGGCTGGTAGTGATGTCGTCATCGAAGGGGTAAACGACGTACGCGATGAGATCTGCGGCTTCGCGAGAGTAATCCTGGTTGACGACCAAATCCTCCGCGTGGATCGCCCGTTCACGAGCTACGCCATGCAATTTGGCAATAGCGGACTTCAACTTGGCTGGACGTTTAGGAGGCACCCCTCTATCCTCACACGAGGGTAAGACACAAACCTGTCCATCCGGTCGGCTTCTCCGGTTCAATGCCACTTTCCGACTTCGCACTACCCCACTTCCCTGCCTCTGGGTCCTGATCTCGTGATTACGTCACAGTGACGATAATCAACCTGGCTGGGACGAAACGGTTGGTCGTGCTAGGAAGTTGGGATGGTTGACTTCAACGAGGAACTACGCGTACAGATGATTGACCATTTGGAACGGCACCGCACTCACGGACGGATCGAGCACCCACTTGAAGGTCGGCGCCATGCAGCGGTTGCCATCGTCGTGGTTGATGCTCATGATGGCGGTGCGACTCGCAGGAGCACGGCCGACACCTTTGTTCCCGGCGAGAATCCCTTAGAAGGCGTACCCGGCGATATTTCCGGACTCGACGGAAGGGTCACCAGCGCGAGTTCGGGAGCGGCATTCCTACTGTGTCGGCGCGCTGCTCGGCTCAAAGATCATCCCCACCAATGGGCTCTCCCCGGCGGACGAATCGACCCCGGCGAAACCCCCGAGATCACAGCTCTCCGTGAACTCGACGAGGAGCTCGGACTGCGTTTGCGTCCATCCTCGGTCTTAGGTCTGCTCGACGACTACCCAACCCGATCCGGCTACGTCATCACGCCCGTGGTGGTTTGGGGTGGAGGGGCCGTCGAACTGAACCCCTCCGCCGACGAAGTAGCGCATGCCTATCGAATCGGCCTCACCGAACTCCAACGCGAGGGCTCTCCTCGATTCGTAACTATTCCGGAAAGCGACCGCCCAGTGGTGCAAGTCCCGCTGTCGGGAGACCTCATCCATGCCCCAACCGGCGCAGTGCTTGTACAGTTTCGCTGGGTGGCCCTCGATGGACGCATCGGCGAGCGCGTGGACCACTTCGAGCAACCTGTCTTCGCCTGGCGCTAGCCCGGCCGCGGGATCGATAGGTTTGTGTGCTTCTTAGAATGTCGTCAGGAAGATAGCACTTAAATATGCTTATGATGTCCCCTTTCTGTCAGCGTCATCGCAGGTCATTACTGACTCTGGGCTTCGGCTTGACGGGTCTCTTGGCTCTTTCCCCGGCCCAAGGTCAAACCCAACCGGCAACCAGTGTTCCTTCGTCGCCAAACACTGCGTCTGACTCGACACCAACCGCGCGGATGATCGGGCCCATCGAAGCACATGTGAAAGCGCTGCAGGCCCGATTTGATCAACTCGAACAGTCCCGACGAGCTTGGATCAGCAGCGATTGGAATGCAGCAAAGACTTTGGCTCGGGCGCAAGACCTTAAACTGGAAAGCAAACTGGCGGCTCTGTCGTCGAGCACGAAGGTACCGGAACCCAACACAACGCCCCAGAACGCAGACGGCACGGATCCGTTGTTTGGGTTAGTTCTTGCGGTGAAAGACAACATCGATGTCGCTGGATTCACAACGACCGCAGGGTCGCGCAGCTTGGCAGGCAACGTCGCACCAACCGATGCCACCGTAGTAAGCAGGCTTCGCAAGCGCGGGGTCATCATCGTGGGCAAAACCAACTTGGACACCTTTGCCCGTGGGGTCCAATCCAAGTCGGAAGTGCGAGGATCTACGGGCAACGCGTGGAACGCCAATCGAGCTGCGGGCGGTTCGAGCGGCGGGTCGGCGGTGGCCATCGCCTCGCGGATGGCCGACGCTTCTTTGGGTACCGATACTTGTGGCTCTCTGCGCTACCCAGCCACCTACAACGGGGTCTATTCGCTACGGCCCACAGCGGGAATTCTCAGTAGGCACGGCGTTGTTCCGCTCTCCCCCACCCAAGACGTTGTGGGGCCAATGGCATCGTCGCCGAGGATGCTTCGTGAGCTCTTTCTCGCCATGCTCGGCCCCGACCCACGTGATCCAGCCACGCTCACTGCAAGATCATTCGATGTAACCGCACCAGGGCCTGTGGCTGACCGTGCACTATTTCGCGTCGGCGTGCTTCAAGGTTTCGGTTCCTACGCAGTTGATGCACTCGGTCGTTCTGCTCTCGATGCCCTACGAATCGGCGGTGCAGAATTAGTGCCAGCCGTACTTCCAAAAGGGGTGGTCAATGCGAGTTTGATCGAACTCGAAGCAAATGCAGCCATTGCTAGGTATCAAACTGCAGTCCAGCGCAACCCAAGCATTATACGTACACCTAGTACTGTTGAAGTTTTTGCCATGGCAAACAATCGTGCCGCAACAGCGATCGCTCCCTGGCTCGAGGTTCAGTGGAAGCCAAACGCCAAACCGCGTTGGATCGAACTGCGAACCCAACAACGTTTGAATGCAAAGCTCGTTACCGAGCTACTGAACCGTGAACGACTTGATGCGTTGGTGTACCCCACCACACCCTTCACAGCATCGGCTATCGGCGCCAAGCAACCAAGTGCGAACTGCTGGCTAAGCGCCACAAGCGGTCTCCCTGCACTCGCGTTACCTGGCGGTTTCGATGACGAAGCGTTTCCCGTTGTTGGTGTGGACCTCCTCGGAAAGGCCGGATCGGAACTCACCCTTCTCGCCATCGCTCAGAACGCCGCACGCTAGGCATAGCATGGGGAACCAAAGGGCCGTTCAGGTGGTGAACACCAAGGTAAGGGCCGCTGAAATCAGGGAAACCAAACCCACACCGTAGCGAACGGGTTTGGTGGCAGCGTCTAGCGCTTTAGCCCGCTGCGCCATCTCAAGGCCCGACGAAACCCGCCAGCTGGCTGCAAACATTGTCAGTGTACGAATAATGACGAAGGTTGCGAACCCAAGCAACAGTGACCAAGGAGAACTCACACTCACCACAAGCCCAGCCCACCACAGCCAAGAGTTCAGCATGGTGGCAGGGCCTAGACCGAGCCGTAAACCGTAACGAGCCGAACCCCACCATGGCCCAAAGCGATGACCCCACCATTGCGGGACTTGTGATCGAATCGCGGGTGGGTTTGGGTACCCTCGCTGCGTCAGAAGTCCGTCCAACAATGAAGCAGCTATCGCCACGCCGGCCGCCCACGAGGAGGGTAAAGCCCAGTTACTCGTGACTCGTCGGAGCAAGAGAGCCAAAAGGAGGAGCGGGAGATTAGCGAGGAGCCCGGTAGACACCAGTACCGCAGCGAGCGTGGGTCGAAGCTGCCTTCGGACCGAAGGAGCCAGGGTCTCCCCTACCGAACGGCCTCAAGGCGACCAGAGCGATACCAACCCAGCGCACCCAAAGGCCAAGGGACCCAACAG
>JAYTWN010000432.1:0-13437 GCA_043743435.1 Acidimicrobiia bacterium | reverse complement strand
CTTCGGGTAACAGGGCAAGATCAGTTCGGCCAGTATGTTGCCCCGACACGCTCCATGCAGTAGCGCCATGACGAATGAGTACAAGTTTCATGATCTGTTCCGCCTAAGGGGTAGTGGGTTTGCGTGATTCGTTCACCAAGATTGGTCGGGAATCAGTCCGGCAAACTTAACGCTTCGTGAGGCGCAGGATGACGTTGTTGCGATCATCGGTTACCCACAGGGCGTCGTCGGGAGCAACGGCGGTGCCTACTGGACCGCCGAATTCTTGGGTGTCGGTTTCGCCCCAGTTGCCAATCAGCTCAACGCCTTCACCGTTGGGCTTGCCTGCGCTGTCGACGGGGAAGCCGATGAGCCGGTGGCCGGTATCGCGGTAGCCGTGATAGGAGACCACGAGTTGGTTGCCCCAATAGGTCATACCGAGTGGTGCAGCGTGGGCCGGTAACAATTTCACCGGTGCGACGGTTTGTTTGCACGCATACTTCTTGAACTCCGGTGAAGGGCGTTGATCGGAATAGCAATACGGCCATCCGTAGTTTCCGCCCTGGATGATCAGGTTGAGCTCTTCGTTGGGCTGAGTTTCGTCGGACAGTTTCGGATCGGCCTTGTTGATGTCATCACGGCCGTTCTCAGCTTGCATGATAGTTCCAGAGCTATGTATGGCCATGCCCATGGAGTTTCGTAATCCACGGGCAACGATGGTCCACGCGCCCGCTTTTCCTGAAGGCCAATCCATTGTGTACTTACGGATGACGGCGATGGCATCACGGCCCTCGGCGGCGGGACACGTGGGCTTGCCTTTGAACTTTTCGCAGTTGTTCGTAGACGAGCCAACACCCACGAGCAGTTGCTTGTCGGGCGTGAATACAAACGGGGTGAGCGGATGGAGCCCCTTGCCAGGAAGTCCAGTCACTACGGGTTCCAAAACCACCGGCGATACTGCTGGATCAAAGCGACTGATCTTGCCAACTTCACCCACATAGAGCTTCCCGTCGGGCCCCTTGGCAATGCTCAGCGGCCGATCAAGCTTGGTGAGGACCCGCTTCACGCCCCACGTTTTCCCGGTCTTGGTCAGCTTCACCAGTGAACCAGTCTTGGGATTCCAGCCACCAAACTCGACAACCCAAGCCTCTGAATCGCTCACCGGCATCACCCCACGGGGGGCCAACAAATCGCTGGCCACGGTCTCCAGGTCATACCCGGGGGCGACGGTTACCGACAGCTTGGTTTGAGCCTGAGCAATAGTGCCAGGAACAGCCAAAGCGGCGGCGCCCAAAGCTGCAGCGCCCAGCGCAATAGCTCCTAGTGTCACGAGATGCCTGGGGGTTCTAGGTTTTGTAGCGGTAAGCATGACCCCGAGGCTACAAGTGGTCGCACTCCTTGTGGGGCAAACAGCGTTCGCACTGTTCCCGTTGCCAGCAGGTCACCTCAAGCCCACGTTTCTCGGCCAACTGTTATCCGCGGAGTTTGTCGAGGGTGCGACGATCCCGCTTCGTCGGTCGCCCAGCGCCGGAATCGCGAACAAATATGGGCACGTAGGTTTCGCGTTCCACCACTGGTGAGGTGTCGATGAAGCATTCCGCGGCAACCGGGGCGCCGACGCGTTTGTCGATGATGCGCACCACTTCTAAAACGCGTTCACTTTGCTCAACCCGCGCCACCACTCGATCACCCACCTTGACCACGGTCGAGGGTTTCACCGATTTGGCGTTGATCTCCACGTGCCCGCCCTCGCACGCTTCGGTGGCCGCAGTGCGCGTCTTGTAGACACGCACCGCGCACAGCCACTTATCGATCCGAGTTCCGTCCACCGTTTGACTCCTCAAAATTTGTCCCGAGTCGGGACTCTACGCCCGCCGCTTCAGGCCAAAGCGAATTAGATGTTTGAGCCACCGTCGATGGTCAGTGTCTGCCCGGTTGTGAAGCCGCCAGCCTTCGAGGCCAACATGACGGCCATGCCAGCAATCTCGTCGGGAAGCCCAATGCGTCGCAATGCCGCACCGCTGGTAGCCGATTTGAGAATGGTTGGATCTTCCCAGAGGTACTTGGCGAAATCAGTACGAATGAGGCCCGGTGCGATGGCATTGGCACGGACGTTGTGTTCGCCGTATTCGACAGCGATATTGCGAGCCATCTGCATGTCAGCCGCTTTGGAAATGGCGTAAGCCCCCAAAATCGCTGTACCGGAATGCCCGGCAACAGAGGAGATGATGGTGATCGAGCCGTCTTTGCGTTCAGCCATTTCTGGGAGGACCATGGTGCACAGCCAATGGTTGGATTTCACGTTGGAAGCCATGATTTTGTCGAAGGCGTCGTCGGGAATTCCTGTCATCGGTCCGGCGTAGGGATTGATGGCGGCGTTGCACACCAAAATGTCGATTGGGCCGAGCAGTTCCCGGGTCTTGTCGACGAGATTTTGGAGTTGCTCTTTGTAGCCAATGTTGCAAGGAATGGCGATGGCCGAACCAGGAAAATCGGCGTTGATCTCAGCAGTTACCGCTTCGCAGGCATCGGGTTTGCGACTGGAAACCACAACGCGTGCGCCGTGTTGGGCCATCCGGTAGGCAATGGCTTTGCCGATTCCTTTCGTGGAGCCGGTGATGATCGCGGTTTTGCCCGTGAGATCAAAGAGGTTGTTGGCGTTAGTCGTCATCCCTCTAGTCTGGCCGCTTCGTTGGCACTCGTACCAATTCGGTACGTAACGGTTATCGAGGCCACCGGGCGCGGCGTTCAACTTCGTTGAGGTCGAGATGGTTACGCATGTACTCGTTGGATCCGTCCCGCGCAGGGGTGTAATCCCACGGGGTAAACGTGCCGGAGCGAAGCGCTTTGTTGACGAATCTGCGGCGTGCTTGATCGTCGAGCACCTCAAGGGTGAGGTTATCGAGGCGCCATTGGTCGTCGACCTCGTTATGAAATAGTTGGACCGCGTCGGCAAACTCCGGGTTGAGAGCCAAGTTGGTTAGCTCGTTGGGATCAGTGGCCAAATCGTAAAGCTGATCGGGGTCGGCGGGGCAGTGGATGAACTTTTGTGAACCGCGACGAATCATCACGATTGGGGCGACGGATCCTTCGGCCATGTATTCGCCGAGTACCGTACGGTCTCCTTGCTTCGTTGTTTCGCAAAGCGGTAAGAGCGATGTGCCGGCAAGGGGTTCAACGGCCCTGGAGCGGATGCCGCCAAGCTCCATCAAGGTTGGAACAATGTCAACCAGTGAAACCGGTGCCGCGACCCGCTTGGCGGCAAATCGTTTTGGCGCATGAATGATCAACGGAATTCGCGCCGAACCTTCGAAGAAGTTCATTTTGTACCACAGAGCCCGCTCGCCCAACATGTCACCGTGATCGGCCAAGGCAATAACTACGGTGTCATCGCTGAGTCCAAGAGCTTCAAGAGTTCCAAGCAGATTCGCCGTCCATTCGTCTACGTAGCTAACGTTGCCATAATATGCGCGCCTAGCATTTCGAATCTGTTCCTCGGTGATGGTGGCCTTCGATGATTCGATAGCCCCGCGAAGCCGGATCGAATGCGGGTCATCATGTGCTGGAGCCGCCGGAACTTCAGGCAGAGGAATATCAACGCCTTCGTAGCGATCCCAATACTTCTGACGAGTGACATACGGATCGTGCGGGTGGGTGAAGCTGGCTACCAACAGGAAGGGCCGTTCATCGTCACTTCGGGCAAAGTCGTGCAGGGCTCGTGTGGCTTGGAACCCGGTCTCGTCATCAAAAAGCAGTTGGTTAGTTGTCTCGGCCACCCCGGCATTGATGACCGAATCCATGTTGTGATACCACCAGTCGATCCGTTCCAGTGGTTTGCGCCAATCCGGTGTCCACCCAAAGTCGGCCGGATAAATGTCGGGTGTCCGGCGCGATTCAAATCCGTGGAGTTGATCCGGCCCAACAAAGTGCATCTTGCCCGAGAGTGCCGTTCGATAACCACCGGTGCGCAGATAATGTGCGAACGTAGGAATGGTGCTGGCCAGATATGCGGCGTTGTCATATCCCCTCGTGGCCGACGGTAACTGCCCGGTCATCATGCAATAGCGAGCTGGTGTGCACAACGGGCTGTTGGTATAGGCCGCATCAAACACCACACCCTCACGAGCCAGCCGGTCCAGTGTTGGGCTCTTTACTGCCAAGTTCCCGTAGCACCCGAGGGCACTGGGGGAGAGTTGGTCGTACATCACGATGAGAATGTTGGGGCGTGAGGCCATGGTCGAACTCTACTCACGGCCCCGCTGCGTCGGGCTCAGGCAGGTGAGTTGGGTGCTTTTACCATTCAGCGCTTTTGCTGTTTCAACGCACTATGGTTCCCCTCCGATCATGAGCCCCTCCGTTCAAACTTCCTTTGGAAACCTTCGCAAATACGTTCCGGGTTTCGGCTTAGCCGCCGCGGTTGTGGCTCTGGCCTTCCTGGTTGAAAACACGGTGAAGCGTTCCACGCCGCTCGTGGTCTCCCCGTTGGTCGTGGCCGTTGCGCTGGGCGCAATACTCGCTAACGTTCGAGCTATCCCCGCGGTATGTCGGCCCGGTTTGCAGTTTGGTGCTCGGCGCTTTCTGCGGATTGGCATTGTGCTCTTGGGGCTGCAGCTCAAAGCCCAACAAATTCGCGCTTTGGGTCCTCGCGGGCTACTGCTCGTGTTGGTTGTCGTCGGTGTAACGTTCATAAGCACACAGAAGATGGGACGGAGACTCGGGCTCTCCGACGGGCTTTCGCTTCTGGTGGCGACTGGTTTTTCTATCTGCGGTGCTTCGGCTATTGCGGCCATGCGACCACAATCAGATGCCGACGACGATGACACCGCCTACGCCGTAGCCCTCGTTACTATTTGCGGGACGTTGGCTATTCTCTTGCTGCCGATCATCGGTCACCTCCTTGGGTTCTCCGGCTACCGTTTCGGGGCTTGGGTGGGCGCAAGCGTGCATGATGTCGCCCAAACGGTGGCAACGGCGTCGAGCGGAAACAAGGCGGCCCAAGGTGAAGCGATCGTGGTCAAACTCACCCGCGTGGTGTTGCTCGCCCCCATGGTGGCCTTCGTTTCCATGCAACGTCGCCATGCCAAACTGGCCAGCGGCACCCCAGCAGCGGGGAAACGTCCGCCGATTGTTCCGCTGTTTGTCGTTGGTTTCCTCGTGGCGATTGTCTTCAACTCCATCGTGAGAATTCCGCCTGACATCGCCAAGATGTTCAAGTACATCGAGAAGGGCTTGTTGGCTGCCGCACTTGTTGGGCTGGGAGCTGGCGTGGATATTCGGAAGTTCCGTGCCATTGGCCTGCGCCCCCTCGTGCTGGGCCTTGGTTCGTGGGTCATGATCGCCACGTTGTCCGCCATTGGTGTTGTGGTCCTCAACATCGGCTAACAGCTCGTAACTCCCGGGGCTACGGTCTAGGGCGTGGATGCAAAAGAGTTTTTGGGTTTAGAGCCAACGCATAATCCGTTTCGGTTTCACCTGCCGGTTCGCCACGGTTTGTCGACGGGGCATGGTTTCCTGTTTGGTGGAGCGGGTCTTGGCGCTGCGGTTGAAGCGTTGGAAACCGCCACGAGTCGGCCGGTGGTGTGGGCAACAGCGCAGTATCTTTCCTATGCGCGCACAGAATCTGTGGTGGATCTCGACGTAAAGGTTGCTGTCCGCGGACACAACATCACCCAGGCTCGCGTGACTGGCCATGTAGCCGATCAAGAAATTTTTACCGTCAATGCAGCCCTGGGTTCGCGGGAGTCAACCGGTGATGGCGAGTGGGCTGAACGTCCACCGGCGCCTCACCCAAACGACTGCCCGCCGAGAGTTCATCGCTTTGGGCAAGAAGGATCCATCAACGAGCTGATGGACGTGCGGTTGGTCGATGCTGTCAGCTTTGAGGACCTGCCACTCGTTGAACCCGGCCGTCCAAGCGTCAACGGACGTTCCGTGGTCTGGGCCCGGATCCCCGAGGTGAGCGAAGTGTCGGCCATGACGCTGGCTATTCTCGGAGATTTCGTGCCGTTCGGTGTCGGTCAGGCCCGGGGTATCCAGGGTGGAGGCAATTCGCTCGACAACACCCGGCGCATGGTGCAACTGGTTCCCACCGAATGGGTCCTGCTTGATATTCGTATCCAAGCCATTCACAACGGTTTTGCTCACGGTTTGATTCACCTTTGGGCCGAAGACGGAACCCTCATGGCCACGGCCAGCCAAAGCGTGACCGTTCGTTCCGCCACCGACCGCGCCGCGAAAGCCGCCCGACGAGAAGCTGAGGCTGCTGAATCTGCTGTCGCCGGTGCTTCTGGCGCCTAAATCCCCTCGGCTGGTGCATGGCCCGGCGCTAACGTAAACCTATGGCCCTCATGATGCTGCAAACCGCGTGCCCGCTCGATTGCCCTGATGGTTGCAGTCTCACCGTTGGTGTCGAAAACGGTCGCCTGGTCTCGGTGGATGCCACACCCGTTGGTGAAGCCGCGAACGAGTTGACCGCAGGGTTTATCTGCCAAAAGGTGAAGCATCATGCTGAGCGAGTCCATGGTCCGGATCGCATTCTCAACCCCTTGGTGCGGACGGGCCCAAAAGGTTCCGCGTCGTTTCGTGAGGCGTCCTGGGACGAGGCATTGGCGTTGGTGGCCGACCGCATGAAGGCGTCAATCGCCGCAAACGGACCGGGCTCGGTGTTGCCCTATCTTTACAACTCTTCGGCTGGAGTGCTTTCGGAACATTCACTCGGTGCTCGCTTCGCCGCCGAACTTGGGCTTCCTGAACTCGCCACCACAATCTGCGCCGCCACCATGGGTGCCGCCAAGTCCGCGGTGTTTGGCGGATTGATAACGGCCGATCCTCTCGACATCGAACACGCCAAGTACATCGTGGTGTGGGGCGCCAATCCCACCGTTTCCAACACCCACCTTCCCCCGCTGATCAATAAAGCGGTTCGTGAAGGCGGAGCGAAACTGGTAGTGATTGACCCACGTCGAACTGGGATTGCCGCTCGGGCTCACCGACACCTGGCCCTGCGTCCAGGGACCGATGTGGTGTTGGCCGCTGCCGTTGCCCGACACCTCCAAGGTCACGAACTGCTCGATCTCGAATTCCTCAGTGCACATAGTATTAGTGTTGACGCCTTTCTGGAAGCCTGTTCCCCGTGGACCCTCGACCGTACCGCCGAAGTAACCGGAATTTCTGCTGTCGACATTGCCAACTTTGCCGAGGAATGGGCTGCCGCCAAACCCGCCATGCTCCGCATTGGGTGGGGCATGGAACGCAACCTCAACGGCGGCTCTGGCATCACCACTGCTCTAGCCCTGCCGGTACTGATGGGTCACTTTGGTCAGTTAGGTTCAGGAATTCTCCACTCGACCGGCAGCGGGAACGCCATAGATACCAGCGCGCTTACCGATCCGAAATCTGCTTCTGTTCCCACTTCGGCTCGTCGGACGGTTTCGCAAAACGATCTCGGCGAAGTGCTCCGTCCAACAGCGGCGGGAGTGGATCGGATAGACGTGCTGATCGTGCAAGGTGCCAACCCTGCCCTCATGAACCTGGACCAAACCACCGTGCTCGCCGGTTTGTCCCGCGAAGATCTGTTCACCGTCGTCCACGAACAGGTCATGACCGATACGTGTTTGTATGCCGACGTAGTACTTCCCGCCACCACCCACTTCGAAGCCCCCGATGTGGTGAACGCCTACGGAGCCCTCGTGGTGCAAGCATTCCCGGCAGTGATTGATCGGGTGGGAACGAGTCGTACCAATGCAGAATTTTTCGGTGACTTGTGCATGCACTTTGCTCTCGAATTGGATGCGGATCCCGCTTCGATGCTGGCCGCCATACAAACTCCCCGTCCGCTCGGTGAGGCTCGTGCTCGGGGAACCTCGGTGCAAATGGTGGACACGTTCCCAACCCATGCCGACGCCAAGTTTCATCTCATTCCGCCGGTCTACGAAGCCATTGTGCCCAATGTGGAGTTCCCGCTGACGTTGCTCTCACCGGCCAACAACAAGACCATCAATTCCATGTTTGGTGAGCGTCACGCAGAAGCACCTCTCATCCACCTCAATACCGTCGATGCTTTGGCTCGAGGAATTGTTGATGGAGCGAAGGTCTTGGTGTTCAATGACCTGGCCGCGCTCGAACTCACCGCACATGTCGGACACGATGTGCGCCAGGGTGTCGTGGTGGTCGCCAAAGGCTACTGGTCCCGCTCATTTGGCCGCACCGACGGTTTGGGTCTCAACGCCCTTATTGCCCGCCGGGTGGAGCCGCTCGCCGGTGGAGCCTGCTTCAACGATGTCCCTGTCGAGGTGCGTGCCGTCTCCTAACTGTTCCATCAAGCGCACGATAGGGGAGTGGACGTCCTCTCTTTCGCTTTTTTGGCAATATGCATGATCGTGCAGATTGGCGAAGCGGGGAGTTAGTAAGCCGCACTCCCCAGCTGCTCTGCGCAGGTCTCCATAAAATCTTCGCAAACGCTCCGCAAGTTTTCCGCAAACACTCTCGTAGTGCAGGGAAGCGTAAGTCATTGCGTAGTGTTTTCCCCCCAGTTCCCAGTGCCACTGCGGATTTCAGGGCAAATCACTACGTGATGATTACGCGAACACGCACTAGTGTCGTGGCCATGATGTCCAACAACGGGGGAGAAAGCGCAACGTTCGCTTCCAAGCACATTGTGGTGGTTGAGGATCAAAGGGACATGGCCGAGGCGATTGCCCTTCGGTTGCGCAGCGAGGGGTTCACCGTTTCGTTGGCCTTCGATGGCCCGAGTGGGGTTGCCCTGTGTGAATCCGCCAAGCCCGATGCCGTGGTGCTTGATATCAACCTGCCGGGCTTCGATGGACTGGAAGTGTGTCGACAGATACAACGCGAACGTAGGGTTCCCGTCGTGATGCTCACCGCCCGCGATTCCGAAACCGATTTGCTCGTGGGCTTAGCTGTTGGCGCCGACGATTACATCACCAAACCCTTTTCCCCACGCGAGTTGGTGGCGCGCATTCATGCCCTGTTGCGTCGCAGCGCAGTGGCGGTTCCAATGATTGAAAGCAACGGCATTAGTGACGGTGCACCAGGCTCGGTTGACGGTGCCCCAAACGGTCAGGCCAATGGTCGGTTCGAAAGTCTTGGCGTGGTGCTCGATACGGTGCAACATACGGCGACCCATCTCGGAAACGATGTGCACTTAACGGTCACCGAATTCGAACTCGCCCATTGGTTCCTTTCGCACCCGCGCATGGTCTTCACCCGCGAACAACTCCTTCGATCCGTCTGGGGTTACCCCGATGGCTCCGGTGAGCGGACGGTGGATTCCCATATCCAAGCGGTCCGCAAAAAACTCGGCGCCGAATTCGTCCGCACGGTCCACGGTGTTGGCTACGCGCTCGGCGTGCAGACCTCGGCATCCGCTTCCGCTCCTTCAACCTCTCCTGCACCCTCTGCAACATCCTCTGTAACGCCATGATGCGTCTTCTTGATCGGCTCTATTCGATCAAGATGCGCCTGGGTGTGGTCATTATCGTCGGCGTGGGCAGTGCCGTGGCTATTGTGTCGTTGGGCCGTAAACTCAACATCTCCTGGGCCCTCAGTGCGCTGCTCGGTATTTCGGTATCACTGGTGCTCGTGCAGTTCGTCGCCCATGGAACTATTGCCCCACTGCGCGAAATGGCCGCAGCCGCGAACGCATTCCGCACTGGCGACTACTCCAAACGAGTGCGGGCCACCGCCCGTGACGAGGTAGGACAACTAGCCAGATCGTTCAACCAGATGGCCGACGAACTGGCCGAAGTTGATCGCTTCCGACGAGAACTGGTGGCCAACGCCTCCCACGAGCTCCGCACCCCGATTGCCGTAACCCGCGTGGTTTTGGAAAACATGGTCGACGGCGTTCAGCCCGCCAATCCTGAAACCCTACGGCCAGTGCTGGTGCAGGTCGAACGGCTCGGACGCTTGGTGGACCAGCTGTTAGATCTTTCCCGTTTGGAATCCGGCGCTATCCCGTTTGCCTCAGAACGCGTTGACCTAAAACTTCTCGTCGACGACGTAATCGGCGCCATTGAACTGCGGATGGAATCGTGCACCGTGGTCAATAACATTCCTGAACTACTAAGTGCACGTGGTGACGCAGAGCGCTTACGCCAAGTTGTGGTGAACCTCGTCGACAACGCACTGCGCCATTCCCCGGACGGAGACGTAGTGATGGTAAGTGCGCATTCTAAAGTTGGCGAGAATGAAGTGGAACTCAGCGTTTCCGACAACGGCCCAGGAATTCCCGCCGCAGAGGCCACCCGAGTGTTCGAACGATTTACCCGCCTCGATGCAGCCCGTTCAAGTGGCGACGGAGGAACCGGTCTTGGCCTCTCCATCGTCCGCTGGATCGTAGAACTCCACCACGGTTCAATCCACGTTGAACAGGTTCGCAACACCGCACCACACGGCTGTCGGATGGTCGTCCGCCTCCCCCGAACCCTGGTGTAAGCCAAGAAATTCTGCCTTCTTTCAATGAGTGTGGTCGGGTTCGAAGGTGGGGTCGGTGGCGGGCTGGAGATCCTGTAAGCGAGGATGGGGCCTTGGCTCATCGATCCTGTTGATCACAAGACCGGCCTCACAGATTTCACGACAAATTTTCGCTAGGGGTCGTCGCCAGGTGGCGACCTCGAATGGCTTTCCACCCTTGCTCAGCTCAACGCGCGCGCCGCCCGCACCCGCATAGCGAGCGTTTTCTGGGTGCGGCCGGTTTCTGTGAGGATGTGATGGACTTCTGACCACGCGGCTGGTGCATTGCAACCGGGGTATCGGCAATGACGGTCGCGGGCAATCACTAACCGGCGGAGATGGATTGGGATCGAGCGTGATGATCTACCGGCTTCGAGAACGACGGAGCCTTCCATCAACATTCTCAACAGCACGCAATCGCAAAGCAGGCGTTGCACGGTGATTCCGTCGAGCCATGAATTTTGATCGGTTACGCGACCGACGCCACCTGCAGACAGAAGCGCTGGAACTTCGGCACGGTTCTTGCTGATGTCGACGAGATCTTCGTATTGTACGTGTACTTGGATACGCGGACGGGTGCCGTGAATTTCGATCTCGGAGTTCACGGCTAAGAAGTTTTGACAAATCGTGGTGAGGCCGTCGGTGCGGCGTTGTGGCGGGGTGCGTTGCTCGTTGTTTTCTTCCCATTCGGCTTGCACGACGGAATTTGTGGCCTCGGAGACGATTGATCCCTGCTCGGCCGTGAGTGTTCCATTGAGAACCCACTGCGTGTCACCTAAGCGGGAGAGGAAGAGTTCGCGATCTACCTCGGCGCATTTCGTTTCTGTATCGGCGAGTTCGGCATCGGCACGTCGACGCCATTGCGCCATGACGTCTTCGAGATCGTCGACCGAAAAGTGTTGCGCAGTCTTTATGAGCTCGGCTTCAACCTCCACGAACAGTGAAGCCGTTCGTTTTGTGAGCTGTTCGTGAACGCCTGTGCTTGGCCCAAACTAACCGTGCCATCTCGCAGACCTGCGCTAACGCCCTCTGCCCAAGACAGCCGTTTTGCCAACCGGACAACTGCTCGGCTCGTTTGCGTTGATTGACCACACTCACGAGCAAGATAGTTGCTCATGGTAAGCCCACTTATGGCCTAGGCATTATTGCGCTTATCGCACTCCACGAGTTCCGCGCCAACCCGGAGCCGATCCCGTGTGTTCACGTTTCGTGTGGAGGAACTCGATTGCGCCACTGAGGAAGGTGAACTTCGAACGGTGCTTTCGGAGGTCCCGGGTGTTCGGCTCTTGGCACTGCAGCCATAGCTCCACTGTTCTTCAACGGATCGTGGCGTTCTTGGATTTACAAAGCACTCGTACTGTTGGTCCTTGGATGCCCTTGTGCGCTGGTGATCTCCACGCCGGTAACGGTTGTTTCTGGCCTCGGCGGTGCTGCTCGACGAGGCATTCTCATCAAAGGTGGCATCCACCTCGAACAAGCTCGTCGGCTCAAGATAGTTGCCCTCGACAAAACCGGCACGCTCACCTACGGAAAGCCAGGCCTTACCGATTTCATTGCGCTTTACGACCAGAATCCTGACGACATCGTGCGTGAGGACAATAAGCTTGACCAGAACGTGCGTGGTGACCTGTTGCGCATTGCAGCCTCGCTCGAAATTTTGTCGGAACATCCGGTTGCCCACGCTATCGTAAGTGCGCATATTGGAAGCGTTGACCACGTTGACGGCTTCAATTCGATTATCGGGCGTGGGGTTAGGGGACGGATCAACGGGATTGACTATCTGTTGGGGAATCATCGTTTGGTCGAAGAAACCGGGGTGCGCACTCCAGCGATTGAAGCGATTCTTGACGGGTTCGAAAACGATGCCAAGACCTCTGTGGTGCTCATGGCGGCAACCAAAGCATTGGCGGTGTTTGGGGTGGCTGACACGCTTCGCGTCGAGAGCGTGCAGGCCATCAAGGATCTGATTGCCCTAGGCAAAACATCGCAATCGCTCTGGTCGTGAAAGCAGTGTTCTTTGTGCTTACCATGGCGGGGACCGCATCGCTATGGCTTGCCGTTCTGGCCGACATGGGTGCCAGTCTTATCGTGATCGCCAATGGGCTTCGGCTTCTCCGCAAACCCTCCCATGCCTATCGCTCGTAACCGTGATGCGACAACCTTTTAGCGGCCGAAGCGGCGGAGGCGCAGACTGTTGGAAACAACGAACACGCTGGAGCAGGCCATGGCGGCGCCAGCGATCAGTGGGTTGAGATAGCCGGTGGCGGCGAGGGGAATGGCAGCGATGTTGTAGGCGAAGGCCCAGAACAGGTTGGCCTTGATGGTTGAAAGTGTGCGACGGGAAAGTCTGATGGCATCGGCTGCAGCGCAAAGGTCACCACGAACCAGGGTGATGTCGGCGGCTTCAATGGCTGCGTCGGTACCGGTCCCCACGGCCAGCCCAAGATCGGCTTGCGCGAGTGCTGCGGCATCGTTGACTCCGTCGCCAACCATGGCCACGATTCGTCCCTCAGCTTGCAGCGCTTTGATGTGCGCAACCTTGTCGGCGGGCAGAACATCGGCGATGACTTCGTTTATACCCACCGAAGCTGCGACGGTTTTGGCCACGATTTCGTTGTCACCCGTCAGCAGAATGGGCCGGAGTCCTAGGGTCTTGAGTTGTGCGATGGCCTCGGCGCTGGTGGGTTTGGCGGTGTCAGCAACAGCGAAAAGCCCGACCGCCTGACCGTCAATCGCGGCCACGATTGCTGTTTGTCCGGATTGTTGTGCGCTTGTTAGCTCCGCGGTCAGTTCGACGGGAAGTGCGATCTTGTGTTGAGACAGCAGCGCTGGTTTGCCGGCAAGAACGAGCTTCCCATCGACGGTTCCCTGTACTCCGAGTCCCTCGAAGTTGGTAAAGCCATCGACTGACCGCAGTGCGCCAAATCGTTCGATAGCCGCATTGGTGATGGCTTTGGCCACTGGGTGTTCCGAAGCGTGCTCCAG
>JAYTWN010000431.1:0-14119 GCA_043743435.1 Acidimicrobiia bacterium | reverse complement strand
GATTTGTCCCGAGTCCGGACTCTTCAAGATTTGTCCCGAGTCCGGACTCTTCAAGATTTGTCCCGAGTCCGGACTCCGGCAAGTGGTTCGTTCTCGTCTGATTTGTCAACGCTTGATTCGGCAGCTGCGGCCTTGACTGCGACGACTGGTGTAGCGACTGGAGCGCTGGGTTCGGTCGACGGGAAAAACCTTGGTTCAGTTTCTGCGTTGGTGCGACCGAAGCGGTTTGATCGGCGATTCCTTGCCGTTGCTGCGGCTGCCGTGTTGGCCATTGGGATCACCGTAAGCACTGTGCGTAAAACGGGCACACCGGGAACCTCGTATCAGTTGGTGGCTTTGCAGAAGGATCCGCTTCGTGCCTCGGCCAAGATCCATACGAAGAGTGACACCACGGTGGCAGAGTTCGTCGTCAACGGAACGGTTCCGGATGAGATCTACTTCGCATGGTTCGAAGACCCTGAAGGTAAGCGAATCGGCCTCGGCTCCTTCCGTGGTGCTGCGGGCCCAGTGAAATTTCGCGGCCAAACCGGCATCCCCCGAGCCAAGATCGTTGCCGTCGGGGCCAGTACAAAAGCCGGCGACAAACCTACCGACCGCATCCGCGCTGAACTCCCGAAGGGCTAAAGGTGCGGAGGCGTTTCGCTTTCTGATCGCTTTCTGATCGCTTTCTGATCGCTTTGTGATGATCGGAAAATTAGTTCTCGACGCGCAGAAGGTACAAACTTTTTCGCCAAGCTGGCGCCAAGAAGTTTTTCTGCCGGATGAACTAGCGCTTGGCGGTAAGGGCTACTTCGATGGTTCCGTTGTCTTCGGTGCTGACCGGGCCGATGCTTGGGTTGGGGATTGCGTAGTCGGCGAAGGTGATCACGGTGCTGGCGACGATGTCGATGGAATCGCCTGTGAGTTTTGCGGTGACCGTGAACATGGCAGGTTTCTCGGTTCCTCGAAGTGACAGGGTGCCTTGAACGTTCACGGCCTCGACCGTGGCATCGCCCGAAAGCGGGAACGAATCGGTCAGGGTGAATGTGGCGACGGGAAACTCGTCGGTGGCCATGATGCGGCCGCGGAATTGTGCGTCGCGGCGTGGTTCGTCGCTGACCATGGAGGCCAAATCCACGTTCACCTCGGCAGCCGTTACTTGACTGTTGGCGATGGTAAATGAACCGTCAACCGTGGAGGTTCGGCCAACGGCAGTTTTGGGTTGTCCGGCGATGGATTCTTCTACGCGGTACCCAGCCGACGATGGCGCGACCACTGTCCAGACCCCGTCGACCGCTTGGTTCGCAATTGCGGCAACTGCGGTACCTGCGGCACCCGTTGTAACTGATTGCGAAGCTCCGTCGGTTATCGAGGCGTTGGCGTTTGCGGAGCGGTCTTTGTCGAGTTGCTCAAAGGAAAGTGGTGGTGGGGCAGGTTCAGAGAACACGTGGATGTAGAGCCATGGCACAGCGAAGTACGCAACGCCAGCAAGGGCTACGGAACCAAAAAGCCAGCGCCGCCAGTGTTGTCGGGAAAAGAATCTTCGTGGGCGACGTGGGCGATCCGGTCTTTGCAGCGGTGGGTTCTCCGTCGGTGGCATTAGCGGGCAAACACCACGAGGAACTCAAGGATCCCATTGTCATCAGTGGTTACGAATGGAGGGAGTGAAGGATTGTCAATACCCCAGTCGGCCCACCGGATAGGGATCGAGCCGGTGATCTCCAGCGTTGCGCCAACTCTGCGAGCCTTAATCGGAACATCAAGATCACGAGTGGCCGCCTTGATAGTAAGCGTAAGTTTCGTATCGACACTTAGTACTTCTTTGTCGGCCGGCACTTTGCCAAAAGCAATAGGTGACTTGAGTACGAGCTTCGCTGTTGGAAACTTTTGCGTGTCGAGGATGCGGCCCTGTACCTGCCCATCACGCCGGGCCTTGTCGCTTTCTAGCTTCGTAACGTCGACGGTGAGCGAAACCGATTTTGCTGTGGTGTCTTCGATGACGAGTGTTCCGGTTACGGCATTGGTGCGGCCTGCGGCTTCGATACTTTGGCCATCAAGAATTTCTTTGACCCGGTAGCCAATGATGGACTCCGTTGTGGCGTTCCACCTGCCCGCTATTGCTGTTTGACCAGCTGCTGCCGGAGCAGGTGATGCCGCTGGGGCGCCAGAAGCTGCGGCAGTCGCAGTAGATACCGACGGTGCTGCTGGAGTTGCTGCGACGGCCGGTTTGGCCCAAACAAGACGAGATGCCTTTTTGATGCAGACCAGGGTGCCGTTCACTGCACCTACGGTTTTGCAGACTCCTCCAACCTTCGCCGCCGTAATCTTTGTTGCCTTGGCGGCCGCACCTGATTGTGGCGAGCCGATCAGGCCCAGCAGGGATGACCCACACACGACAGCGGCAATGATCTCGAATCGGCGGTTTTTGCGGAAGCTCTTGTCGAAGTCCATATGCTCATTACGAATCTCACGGGCGACGTGTTGAAAAAGCTCGATCATTTTTCCCTATGTTTAGTGAGTTGTTAACGGGGGTTGTTTACGGCGAGTTGTTTACGGCGATGTTTGGTAGCAAGCTCAACGCTCGCTCCCAGCTGAAGCTCCAGAAATCCGAATATCTAGTGCAGGAAAGCGTAAGTCATTGCGTAGTGTTTGGACCTCAGTTGCCAGCACCATCGGGAAAGCTACTCCCAAACACTACGTAGTGACTTGAGCGCACACGCACTAGTTTGCTTTGTTTGAAACTGTGAATCAATGAACGGTGTTGTATGTATGTGCCAAGGCCATACCTGGCGGTGGTCCAAGGAGTTGTTCGATCAGCGAAGTTGACCGAGAAAACCAAGGAGCGCAGCGTTGAACGCATCGGGTTGTTCTTGTTGCGTCCAATGGCCTGCACCCTCGAGCACCACAGCTCCTAGGTAATTGGGCAGCTGGGCTTTCATGCGATTAAGCCCGGAGAGATCACGAGCAATAACCGGATCGCGGCTTCCGCCGATGAACGCGGTGGGGTGGGTGATACGGGTTGCGGGGTAGTCCTGCATGATCACGTAGTTAGCGTCTAAGTTTCGGTACCAACTGACGGGACCAAAGAATCCGCTTTCTTCAAATAAGGCGGTATACACGTCGAGATCGTTAGCACTGCACCAGTCGGGAAGAAGACCGTCTATTGGTTCAACCATGACATCGAGAAACCCGGTGCCAACCGCGGGCCTGGGCTGAGCCTGAGCCATGATCGAATCCTCTGAAGCAGGCGCATTGCCACTGGCACTGTAGAGAATCCGGCGCATGGTTTTGCGCGGGTCGGCTCCAAGTTCGGTTTCCGCGGGCCCAACTTCTTGGAAGTACAACATGTAAAAAAACGTGTCGGGGTGAAGCATTTTGAAAATGCTGGTTGGCGGTGCTGGCCAATCGACGAACGGAACACTCACAGCAATGGTGGCCCGGCAACGCTCGGGATGCAGACGAGCCAAATCCCAAACAATCAGCGCCCCCCAATCGTGGCCAACAAACACGGCTTTTGCGTCGGCCCCGGCAAGAAGATTTACGAGGGCGATGAGGTCACCGGCGAGTAACCGAATCCCGTACTCCTCCACCGTTGTTGGTTTGGTAGATCCGGCGTAGCCACGTTGATCGGGGGCGACGACATGCCAACCAGCAGCGGCCAGCGGAAGAAGCTGATGCCGCCACGACCAGGAAGATTCCGGAAACCCATGCGCCAAAACGATCAAGGGACCGTCGGCAGGGCCAGCTTCGAGAACATCAAGCTCCACGCCATTGACGCCAAGGCGGCGCTGAACCACACCAACGGGCAAGTCGTACTTCATGGAATGAGTCTGCCCGATTTCGCAGATGTGCACCTGGACCGTGGCTTACAGGCAAAGCTAAACCTCGATCATGCGCAATCTGCATCGTTTCTGCGGACCGTGCTTCGAAACGAATTTCACGCGAAAAGATGAACAAGCTGGGCTGATTGTGTGTCAGAATTTTCGGGTCGAGGGGGAGTAGCCCTACGAAGTCGGTCGTCAATACGGTAGCGAGAGCTACCCGGCCCTTCGCCTGCGCAATTGCAGGAGCAAGACCTTCGACTGTCCATGTTTGTTTTGTGGCAGTCGAAAGGTACTCATGCTTGCTGCAGCTTCTAACCGTTCTAACTTCGTTGATCTTGATGTACCCGTTGGTGCCTGGATTGCTCTGATCGCCGTTATCGGAGTCATGCTCGCGGTTGATCTGTATTTGCATCGCGAGGCTCATACCCCCACTCCCAAGGAGGCTTTGAGGGAATCGCTTGCTTGGGTGGCTTGCGGTTTGGGATTCGCAGCCGTGATGGCGTTTAGCTTTGGCGGAGACGCGTTCGGTGAGTACATCAGCGGCTACCTCATCGAAAAGTCGCTGAGTATTGACAACGTCTTTGTTTGGGCGATGTTGTTTGCCAGTTTGTCGATCCCGCTGAAGTACCAGCATCGAGTGTTGTTTTGGGGCATCTTTGGTGCGCTAACGCTTCGTGCCATCTTCATCGGTTTAGGCAGTGCACTTATCACCAAGTTCTGGTGGCTGCTCCTGATCTTTGGTGTGTTCCTGATCTTTACGGGTATCAAAATCTTCCGTCACCGCAATGATGAAAGCGAGGAAGGTGCAACCCGGGGTCTGGGGCTGTTGCGAAAAGTGATGCCGGTGAGCGACACGCTTGACGGGCAAAAGTTTTTCACCAAGATCAACGGGAAACGGGCCGCTACTCCACTGTTTGCTGCCTTGATCGTTGTTGAGGTTACCGACGTGATTTTTGCGGTTGACTCGGTGCCAGCCATCCTTGCCGTATCGAACGAGCCATTCCTCGTCTTCGCCTCAAACGCATTCGCCATCCTTGGGTTGCGGGCCATGTACTTCCTGTTAGCCAACGCCAAAGAAAAGTTCTACTACCTCTCTCATGCCCTGGGCGCAGTGTTGGTCTTTGTTGGGCTGAAGATGACGGCATCGCATTGGTACCACATGAACACATACCTTTCCTTGGCTGTCATTCTCACCATGCTTACGACGGCAATCGTGATGAGTATTCGTCGAAACAAGCGTTTGGGTTTGTCGTTTGCTGAGGGATTGGAATCATCGGCGAGCGAGGGGTCTAGATTGAAAAGATGAACACGCTGGCTTCGCACGCAAGATTTGTTGAGACGTTTGAGCCGCTTACGTTGGCGGAGATCCGCGAGGCTCATGCGTTAGTGGCAGAGCATGTGTTGGTTACCCCATCGATCACGTGGCCGGGAGAAGAACTTCCAAAACTGTTGGGACTCGGCACCAAGGTAAGCGCCAAGCTGGAATTGTTGCAGCGGACGGGGAGTTTCAAGGCCCGCGGTGCGCTCGTCAACATGCTCAAGCTCACCGCCGATCAACGGGCCCGTGGCATAACGGCGGTGAGTGCGGGCAATCACGCTATTGCTGCGGCTTGGGCGGCGCAGATGGTTGGTGTGCCGGCCAAGATCATGATGATAAACACGGCCAATCCCCGGCGTGTGGAATTGGCCAATAGTTTTGGGGCCGACATTGTCATGTCGGGTTCAGCCCAGGAAGCTTTCGCCGCAGCCGATGCCTTGGTGCTCTCCGAAGGCCGTACCTTGGTGCATCCGTTCGAAGGCCGTTCCACGGCGCTAGGCACGGCAACAGTGGGTTTGGAATTCATGACCCAAGTGCCCGATCTCGACGCGGTGATCGTGCCCATCGGCGGGGGTGGTCTTATCTCCGGTGTGGCTGCTGCGGTGAAATTGGTGAACCCTTCGTGCTTGGTCTTTGGTGTTGAGCCCCAAGGTGCCGATTCCATGTATCGTTCCTTCGCCGCTGGTGAGCCTCAGCCGATCGAAAAGGTGGCGACGATTGCTGACAGCCTCGGTGCACCCTACGCCTTGCCGTTCACCTTTGAGCTAGCACGTCGCAATGTTGATCACCTCGTGCTGGTTTCTGATGACCAGTTGCGTGCCGCCATGCGATTGACGTTCCTTGATGCCAAGCTTGGCGTTGAACCTGCTGGAGCGGCTGCGCTTGCGGCCCTGGTTGGACCTTTGCGTGATCGTTTGGAAGGAGCACACGTTGGCTTGATTGTGTGCGGTTCGAACATTGATATGCAGACCTATCAACGTCAGGTTGGCGAATAGCGCAGGATCGCCCTCAGAGAATTGTGTGTCCAGCGTTGGTTAGGGCATCAAGGGTTTTCGCTATCTGAGTGGTTTTGACCATCACGTAGTCGGTGTCAAACGTGGAGACCGCGAAAATGCCGACGCTTGCTTTCGCCAAGGGTTCGAGCACGCCGAGCAGCACTCCAGTGAGGTCGAAGGCAAACGGTCCCACAAGTTGTAGACAGGTCCACCCCGGCTCTGATCGACTGCCTGCATCGAGCGTTGCTGGAACCCGAGAAGAAAGACAAACGATGCTCAACTCGTCGGTTGCACGGCTGATGGATACAAAGCCTTCGCCATCGGCCCAGCGGGGGATCGGGTCGGAACTCCGAAGTTGATTCACGGAATAGTCACCATCAAGAATCCGAAGTTGTAAACCCATGGTCAACTCTACGGCGAGCACAGACTAGCGCCGAGGAATGCACCGACCAACAGGAAGACAACCTTGGGTTGCCGGGTCTCCTGTGTTCCGAGTCAGAGATAGCTCTTTGGAACTCCCAGACTTTGGGCGCCTGCGCAGTTCGGGCGGCTGGGGTCGGCGATTGGGCGGCTACGTGGTTGGGTCAGGTGGTTGGGTTACCTCACCGCGCTGGTGAGTCTCTCCGCGTTGTCGTGGGTGATGGCTTGCCACGCCTCGTTGCTGAGCGACTGCGAACGGAGATGTTCTAGGGCTGCTTGGGCGGTGATTGCGGTGTTGGGTGCGTCGGTTCCAAAGAGCAACTTGGTGTGGAGCTGCTGGGCTCGGCCGGCAGGCAGGGCGACGGGTTCGAAGACGACGGGAGTGAGATCGGCGTACACATTGGTGTTGCGTTCGATGATGTCGAGGGCTTTGGCTGCGGCGCGATGACCGCAATGGGCGATGATGATCACGGCATCCGGAAACCTTGTCGTCACCTCTTGAATAGGGTCAAGTTCATCCAGCTCAGTGAACCCACTTGTGGAGTGGCCAAGATGAATCACCACGGGCAACTTGTGGATGCTTGAGTATTCCCACACTGGATCCAACAGCGGAGTGTCAACTGGGAAATCTCCCACCGAGCAATGCAACTTCAAGACTCTTGACCCGAGATCCTCAACTGCTCTTCGTACGATGCTGAGGGGGTCGTTGTCGCCCGGGTGAACGGTAGAGCCATTGACGATCTTCACGCTGTGACTTGTGCGGGCAATCTCGGCTAGGGAAACGTTCATCCCATCACCGACAGATGGTTTGTGCGCATAGGGAAGTGACCACACCTTGGTTATACCCGCTTCCGCCATGCGGTCCAACACAAAACCATGGTCGAGTGGGTAGGCCATCTGGGTTGGTTCGCCGCGGTCGAAGAAGGCGCGGATCTTGGCGGCCAAACGATCAGGGAGTAGATGCACATGCGAGTCAATCACGGGTCTACTCAACCACGTTTCCCGAACGCACGCGATGGAAAAGGTTTAGAACCGGCCATGGACGCGAATTTGGTTGCGGAGCCACACCATGTCGGGGTCTGCGTAAAACATGTTGATCTTTTGGTCGACGATTCGATTGTCCGTCGGCTGGTTTGGGTTGGCTACGAACTCGGCAAAGGTGTCGGCCAGGTCTTCACCCGGGTTGGTGGCCGAGTAGTCACGAACGAACCAACCTGGGTTGCGCTTTTCCAGCTTCACGTTGTTTTGTTCTGCTTGGCGAACTAGATCGGCTGTCCAGAACCGTTGCACGAATCGTCCCGTGAATGAACCTGGACGAGGGCAGCCTTCCCAGAAGCTGTAGGGCGGGCACTTCTTCTTGGAAACGTTGGCATCAAGTTGTTGTGGCGAGAGCGTGAGCAGGTGACCAAACTCGTGCGCCATAACGAAATCGTCGGCGTCGGTGCCAGGCTTGAGGCGTAGCTCCCAGCGATGGTTCTTTGGGTCGACTTCCTCAACTTGTCCGTCGTATTCCGTTTCGCTTTTGTCAATGAGGGAGAAGGTGGAAATCATGGTTCGCCGTTCTTGTGGGATCAGGTTGGCAAAGCGTTTCCATGCCGTTGTCACGGCCTTGGCCGTTGCCGGGTTCGCGTCGCTGATGTCAACCTCGTTGCCATTGATCTTGTAGACACCGAGAGTTGTGGTGGCAGTTTCGGGCTCGGCTGTTTGGTCGGTGGTGTTTGCTTCTGTGGTGTCTTCATCGCACCAGTACACGTCCTGATCCTCATCGTATTCGCACCCGTCGAACGCATCCGTTCCGGGTTGTCCATCGGCGCCGTCCTGCCCGTCCTGCCCGTCCTGCCCGTCCTGCCCGTCCTGCCCGTCCTGCCCGTCTTGTCCGTCTTGTCCGTCTTGTCCGTCTTGTCTGTTTTGGAACGTGGCGGGGAGTGGTTTCGGTTTGGGCTTGCGCTTGGTGTGGACCGTGACTTTAGAGAGTTTGCGTTTGTGAGTGCTGGTGGTCTTCTTCGCCCGGGGTTTGGCTCGCCCGCTGGTCGAAGTCGTGGCGCTGGCATCAGCGGAGGTGCTGGACGCCTCGAGGTGAGCGGCAACGCTCATCAGGCAGGCCAAGGCAGAAAGGGCGACGATGGCCCCGCGCTTCCCGATGGAACGTCTCTTCTTGCCCAAGATCGGAGCGGTTGATGAGTTGATGTTGTTGGTTTCGTTGTTGGAGCTCTCGCTGGTTGAAGTGGCGCTGGTTGAGGTGGTGCTGTTGAAGTTTATGGTGCGTCCCTTGTTTCGAGGCCGGCTCGGTGCCGATCTGCTTATGGGATTCACCCTGACGATTTGATTCTCAGAGACCGCCAAGCAATTCCAAGAAAACGCTCAGAACGGGTCAACTCACCGAGAGCGCATGTGCGTAAAGATAACGGGGTGCGACTACTGGTTGTTGAAGATGAACCCCTGATTGCTAAGGGTCTTCAACATGCGTTGCAGGCCGAGAGCTATGTGGTTGACGTAGCAACCCGGGGCGACGATGGGCTGTGGATGGCGACGGAGAACACCTATGACTGCATCATTTTGGATGTGATGCTTCCCGGGATGAACGGTTTCGTGGTGTGCCGCGAATTGCGGGCCAAGGGCTGTGAAACGCCGATCATGATGCTCACGGCGAAAGATGGAGAGTTTGATCAGGCCGAAGGTCTCGATACGGGTGCCGACGATTACCTCACGAAGCCGTTCTCTCTCGTAGTGCTGCTTGCCCACGTCCGAGCCCTAGTGCGCCGTGGACCTACGACTCGTCAACCAGTGTTGCAAGCGGGTGATTTGATACTGGATATCGCCCAGCGCACCTGTCAGCGAGGTGAGGTAGTGATCGATCTCACGCCCCGAGAGTTTTCGCTACTTCGTTATCTGCTGCATCGCCGTGGTGAGACGGTTTCTAAGGAAGAACTCATCGAACACATTTGGGATGATGACGTGGTGGACATCCATGTATTGCAGGTGTACATAGGATACTTGCGGCGCAAGATTGACGAACCGTTTGATCGTGCAGCAGTCGAAACTGTGCGCGGTCACGGGTATCGCATCGCTGCGAACGGAGGGTGACGATGGGGATACGGTCAAGATCGCGATCACTGCGTGTTCGTGTTGCCTCGATGGTTGGGCTCCTTGCCGCGCTGCTGGCGCTATCAGTAGCGGTGGCAGCAGGGTTTGCTTCATGGCAGCGGGAGCGTTCGGGTGCTCCCGATCGTGCGGAATCCTTAGCCTTTGATGTAGCTGATCTTGGGAACAAGATCATGGATGAGGTTGAAGGCATGTACGTACCGAGGGGGCAGTTAGCCCTTGTTCTCAATGATGAGGGACTGGCAACAGTCGCCGACTCTGATGTCAACAACCGTGTGGTGAAACGATCTCTGAACAGCGCGGTGCTTGATGCTGCTCGCGGAGAGTTCGTCTCCTTCTCGGCGGAGCAGGTTGATGGCGTTAGTTGGTCGTTTGCTTCGCTGCTTTGCGCCGATCAGGACCTGTGCTCAACCATCGTGACCGGTGCCTCAACACCTACTCTGCGTACATACCTACTTGCTCGTTGGCCGATTGGTCTGCTCGCTTCGGTTGCTGGCGGTCTTTGTTCGTTCCTCGCGGCTTTCTGGTTGGTCGGTCGATCGTTGCGGCCCATTGAGTCCATGCGCAAGGAGTTGGCATCGATCACGTCTTCGAACCTGGATCAACGCATTACCTTGACGCGAAGTGGGGACGAGGTGGAGCGCGTTGGCATTACGTTGAACGAAACCCTTGATCGTCTTGATCATGCTGTGAAGGCCAATGAACGTTTTGTTGCTGATGCGGCACACGAATTGCGAAGTCCGTTAACCGGTATTCGCTTGGCACTCGAAATCGAAAGTGTGAACAAGCCCGTTTCGCTCCTCAACGATGCCCTGGTGGAAGTTGATCGTGCCACCCGCCTCGTGGATGACCTGTTGCTACTGGCCAATCGGGCCTCTTCGCAGACGAAACAAACCGATGTTGATCTCAACGATGTGGTTCGTGAGGAGGTGGCGCTATTCAGCATCCGTCATCCCAAGGTGCGCATCGACTGCCAATCGGTTCCGGTTCGGGTTTCGATTGATCGTGAAGCCATGCGCAGGGTCGTCGGCAATCTGCTCGACAACGCGGCGTTCTACGGCCGCGGCCATGTTGCGCTCACTCTTGAAGCGACCCCGCTTTCAACTGAAGGGCCCCAACTCCGCTCCGCTTCGAGACCCATCAGCGGGTTCCATTCCAACCGGCAAGCCGAACTGGGAACCCCGTCATCAACACAACTCCACGTGGATGATGACGGCCCGGGAGTGAAGCCTGCGGATAGAACAAGGGTGTTTGAACGCTTTACCCGCCTCGACAGTTCCCGCGCTCGGTCTACTGGCGGTTCCGGTTTAGGTCTGGCCATCGCCAAAGAAATCGCCGACGATCACCAAGCAACCATAACTATTTCCGATTCGTCTTTGGGCGGAGCAAGATTCACCGTCACCATTCCCCGCTGAGGATTTTCACCGGGTGAATGACAACCTCAAACGAAGGTTGCGTTAGAGCATCGTTTCTAGTGTTCCCTCTGTTACCTGTTGGTCCGTGGGCTATTGCGATCTTCGAGCGCTACCTCGGCAATGGCTCTTGCAACGTTGTGCATTCGCGTCGACGGAAAGGCTTCCTCAACCTCAACGAGATGGTTCGTCTGGCGGCTGATGACGACTCGGCGGTTGAGTGCGCATTTGGCTGAGCTGGGAGGAAGACGGCAGCGAGAACTGCACCGATCAAGGTAACCACAGCAGCTACGGTGCAACCAGCGTGAAGTCCGTTGATGACGGAGTCGATGGCACCACGGGTGAGGGTTTCGGACTGAACGCTGCCAACGCTTTTCCCGATTCCGTTTACGACGCCAAACGCCAGGCCGATGCCATCTTCGGCTTTTGTGAGGAGCTCGGCAGGGACCTTGCTCCAACCGGGTTTGTCGGCAAGCGACCGGAATAGACCGATGCAAAAACGCTTCCGATAACCGCTACGCCCAAGGTTCCGCCCACCTCTCTGGTGGCGTCGTTCACGGCGGAGCCTTGGCCTGCTTTGTTGGCCGGAACCACGCCCATGATGGCCTCCGTTGCCGGTGCACTGGGGCATTCCAACCACATTTGGTCACTCCAGCCACACGTTAAAGATACTTATGAAGTAACTCTGGGTGTGCGGGGACTCAACTGACAGTGGCTCCGCGGGTTATGCAACGCAAGGCGCCCTTCTGTCATCTCAGGAGCCTGTGCGTCCGCTAGAAGCCAAGCAACCGACGTCGAGTGCGAATCCGCCGGGTGCAGGCAGGCCAGATTTGGTTAAGCTCCCCTCGTGAACAAGCTTCGAGGCAGTTCGATCATGGCGTTGATGCGGGCCAATCTTCGTGCGTCCAAAGCGCTCGGCATTGTGTGGTGGGTGATGCTGTTGGTTCGTGCCGTGTTGCCAGCTGGCATCACGCTGGGGTTAGGCGCTTTGGTAAAGGCAATCTCGGGTGGCCGAAGTGTCAACGCCTCACTCTTGGTCGTGGCCATTTGTTTCGCGGCTTTCAGCGTTTCGGGGCCGCTGCATACACAGCTCGGGGCAATTCTTGGTGATCGAACGTCGGGTCAGTTGCAGTCTGAGTTGGTTGCTGCGTGTTCAACTCCCGCTGGGATTGCGCACTTGGAACGTCCGGGGCTGGCGGCCGAGCTTGTCGCTGCTCGCGATTTCGATCTGGGCATCATGGGTCCTCCGATCAATGTCTCGATGGGATTTGTGGGCGGTGGACTGGTGGCGTTGCTGGGTGGGGCGGCTCAAGCTGTGGCGTTGGCGACCGTTACCTGGTGGGGTGCCATCGTGCTCGGCGGCGCTTGGTTGTCAACGCATTGGTTGTTGCGAGGCTCGTCGTTTTGGGCGCACCGTGGCGATTCAGAAGTGCAACAAGAACAGCGCCATGCCGACTACGCGTACCGGCTTGCCGTTGACGCTGCGCCAGCGAAAGAGATCCGAATATTCGGCATCGGCGGTTGGGTAGTTGATCGCTTTGCTGCCCGACGCATGAGTCTATTGAACATGCAGTGGAAGGCCATGCAACTACAACAACGCTCTTTGGCTTCGGTGTTTGCCGTGCTTGGCGTCGCGCACGTTGTTGTGTTGGTCCCGCTGTTTCGCAGTGCACTCAACGGAACCTATGGCCTTTCGTCGGTTGTGGTTGCCGTGCAGGCGATCGTTGGCGTTGCTGCGCTCGGTGTTGGTGTCAGCTTTTCGTGGGCGCTCGATGGGGCAGCGGCTCCCGTGAAAGCTATCGAAGGACTAACGGGTCGAATGGCCAAAGAAGGAAGCCTCTCGGCTGTGCCCGACCCGCTGCTCGCCAAAACGCGAAAGGTAAGTGAACTTCCGAAATCGGACCTTCGATTCGTCGACGTTGGCTTTACCTATCCCGCCGGCGGTGCACCGGTGTACGAGCATCTGAACCTCACCATCCCGGCAGGCAAATCGCTGGCCATCGTCGGGCGAAACGGTGTGGGAAAAACCACGTTGGTGAAACTGCTCTGCCGACTGTATGACCCAACGTCTGGATCAGTGCGAGTTGACGGCATTGACATTCGAAACTTTGATTCTGAGGAGTGGCGGTCTCGTATTGCGTGTGTGTTCCAAGACTTCGTGCGACTAGAACTTTCTTTGCGAGACAACGTTGCACCGTCGTCGGCCGGTGACCGCGGTGCAGTCAAACGTGCGGTGGATGATGCGTTGATTTCTGATGCGCTTACCATTGCCGGTGCCGACGGGTTAGCAATGCTGGATCAGCGGCTATCGAAAGCCCATGTTGGCGGCACCGATTTGAGCGGTGGACAGTGGCAGCGAATTGCTTTGGCTCGTGCGATTGCTGGTGTCAAGCTTGGTGCTGGCGTGGTGATTCTCGATGAGCCGACGGCGCAGTTAGATGTGCGTGGTGAAGCGGAAATCTTTGAACGACTTGTAGAAGCAACTCGGGGATGTACAACGATTCTGATTTCGCATCGCTTTTCGACCGTGCGTCACGCTGACCGGATTGTGGTCATTGAACGAGGCGAAGTCGTCGAACAGGGAAGCCACGATGAATTGATGGCCTCGGGTGGACGGTACAAAACTATGTTCGCACTGCAAGCTGCAAGGTTCGATGAAGGGCTCGGAGATTTGGAAGAGCTCGAAGAGGACCTCGAAGGTCACGATCTTGAAGGTCTTGATTCCGTCGTTGGTTTGGAGGGGTCGCGATGAGTGCCATTCCCAGTCCAATCGAGGTTGGTTTGCCGAAGCGTGCCGTGGATCGCTCGGGTGTTGGACCGATGCCAGGTCCGTGGGGCGCGATGGCATTTTTGATTCGCCTAGCCAATCGTTACCAACCCAAGCTGCTGTGGATCTCGCTCGGTGTCACCATCGCTGGCGCGTTACCCGATGCCCTGTTCGCGCTGTGGTTGGGAATCTTGGCCAGCGCGTTTCGATCAGCAGGACAACCGGATCGCACGAAGCTCATCATTGCGATGTGCGGTGTTGGATTTTCGGCCGTTGGGGGTTGGTTGCTGCGGTCCGGTGGT
>JAYTWN010000430.1:0-4178 GCA_043743435.1 Acidimicrobiia bacterium | reverse complement strand
TGTCATCAGACCAAGCTTGGGGGCTCACGCCAGCGGCATCGGCCACCGTCTGGATCTTGAGGCCATGCTCGTCGGTACCGGTCAAAAAGAAGACTTCATCACCGCACATCCGATGCCAACGCGCCAGGGCATCGGCGATCACCGTGGAGTAGGTGTGGCCGATGTGGGGCTTGGCGTTGACGTAATAGATCGGGGTGGTGACAAAGAAACGTGACATCGCCGTTATACGTTAGGTGTATGCCACCCATTGCCGACGATGATTCTGAACATGCAGGGGCCAGAGGGGTTGCCCGGCGGGTAGACGCCTTGGGCCGCGTGGTCATTCCCATGGCCTTTCGCAAGGTGTTTGCAATCCGCGACGGGGACCTCGTTGACCTCACCGTAGAGGGCGACGGCATCATGTTGCGGCGTCTTTCCAGCCGATGTGTGTTTTGCGAAACCACCGATGACCTTGGCATGTTCAAGGGACGACTGATCTGCATTACCTGCGTACAGGAACTTCAGGTCGAGGCAAAGCCGTAACATCAGCCTCTCAGCGGCCGCCTCGCGGTCGTTGCATCGGTTTGCGTTCGTTGCGTTCGTGGCACTTTTCCGTCACTAGCCCAGGTGCTTTGGGAAATTGTTCGCTCAACCGATTTTAGTTCCTCTCCTTGCCTGCCGATAGTTGGATCAGGACAAAAGGAGCCGCATGCCAGTACAGCATTTTGCCCAACCCGCAGCAACGACAATCGACACTGATCAGCCCATCACCGAGATCCGATGGGACTTTGGCTACGACAGCGTGGAGATCCTTGAATCTGGGGACGTGATCGCCCAAATTCGCAATCCCAACATCTTGCTTTCCAGCGGGATCGACATCACGGCCAACAACGGTGATCGGTTTGTGATCCACGTCAAAAAAGATGTGTCCGCCGGGCCTTTCGCTGTCTTGCGCAATGGAACTGAGCTGGTTGGTGGCATCCCAAGTTGGGGCGTGGCGTCTTCGGTGGCTGGAAAAATGGTGCACGTTCCCAACGATCTCTACCAAGAGAAGTTGGCGATCAAGAAAAACCTTGAACGTCCTATTCGCGTCGCACAATCATGGCTTGGGTTCTCCAGCCTGGTAGCAATCGCGTTTGCCTACCTCTCGGGGATGGGAAAAGATTTCGTTCCACGACGGTTCCTTCCATCCGTCGAGACTCCCCTGTTCTCCGGAGCAATCGCTGCGTTGGCGTTCATGGCTTTGGCGTTAGCGATCCAGAAACGAACGGCATTTTTTCTTCTTCCGTTCGCCCAGATTTTTACCATCATTCAGGCACTGTTCATTGGAAGCACACTGCTGAAGTCAACGACGTACCCGCATTTTGGAGGCTTTCGCTTATTCGTTTGTGCACTTACTTTGTGGGTGCTCATTGATTCATGGAACACCGTCCGTATCCATCGGGGTAGGGTCCGCGAAACGCGAAAGCTCAACCAACTGGGTCTCGACGAGATCGAGAAAACTACGGTTCGGGATTTGGCCAAGGTGGCTAGTGAGCGCGGACATCTGCTGGCCTGGCAACAGCGCTCAGCCGAACTTCAGCATGATTCACCGCAACCCCAGATTCCGCAGATTCCAGAGATGGCACAACCAGATGGATGGGTCTCTCCAGCTGCTCCACTTGCCGAGCCCGCCGTCAGCGCCAAATCAGTCCCAACCAATCACCCACTTCGCGGACGAGTGCGCTCGGGGCTCTAACTCTTGACCCCTGAGCATTTTGGCTCACAAATAGTTTCAGCCTGGCTTCGACACTGCTATCGCGTACACGTGTTTACGAAGCAGCCCTGTTTCCGCAGTCACCGCATCGATGGCTTCACGATTCCGTTTTCCTACAGCAATATGTGCACGTAGTAGTTGCCGAATCGTCTCGTCCTCAAACACCACAGCATCAGGCTTCGCTGCCGGGCCGACCGTAATGACAAATTCACCCTTTGGCTCGTTCTCAGCGAAATAAGCGACGGCTTCGACGGCAGCGCCCCGCCAAGTCTGTTCAAAACGTTTCGTGAGCTCCCTACTCACACTGAGCGCCCTGCGATCACCGCACGCCGCCGCCAACTCACCAAGGGTTCGAACAACGCGATTGGGGGCCTCATAAAAAACGGTGGTCTTCTGCGAAACGGCAATCTCCGCCAAGATCGCTTGACGACCCGCGCCGGTGCGAGGCAGAAAACCCTCAAACACAAAACGCTCTGTGGGCAGGCCGCTCACCACAAGTGCCGCCACGAACGCCGCGGGGCCAGGAACACAAACAACCTCATAGCCAGCGGCGATAACGCCAGCAACGACACGCATACCCGGATCAGAAATCCCCGGCGTGCCTGCGTCGGTTACTAAAGCAATGGTTTCCCCCCGAGCGAGAAGGCTCACGATACCGTTCGTCGCCGCTTGTTCGTTGTGCTCGTGAACGGCCAACAACCGAACCCCGGAGATACCCTGGGAACTTAGTAATTTTCGGGTATGACGGGTGTCTTCGGCCGCTATGGCACTGGCTTCGCGCAATGCGGTTCTCGCTCGGTCCGAAAGGTCTCCGAGGTTGCCAATGGGGGTAGCCACCAACACCAACGTCCCGGCCTTTGCCACACCAGGGATTCCGTGCTGCGTCTGTGCATCCGCGCCTGACGACGAAGCCGCGACCTCGAAATCCCCTACGAAAACGCTAAGGCCATCGACTCCGTTACGTCCGAATTCATCACGGTCAGCATGAGAGAGGTCCGTTTGATGGAGGTCCGCAACGTCAAGGTCCGTTACATCAAGGTTCGCTTCACCGCCCTCGGCTTCATCACGGTCTGCTTCATCACGGTCTGCTTCGTCACGGTCTGCATCACGACCCTCGACTTCATCACGACCCTCAGCTTCATCGCTGTCTGCTTCGTCACGGTCTGCTTTGCCACCCTCAGCTTGATCACGGTTGCCCGAGAAGTCGCCGCTGGAGCTGGCAGGGTCGGTTGTCGCTTGGTTCGAGTTGGCGGCGTGCTCGCCATCGTTTGGGAGATTCGGGCTTTGTGGAGAACCCGTCATGATTCGATGGTCCAGCGCTGTCCGGCTTGGAGATCCCATCGAGAAAACGCACCGGCTTGCGCCTCGAGAACCGCATTCGATCCAAAACGCGGAAGCCCAAAACGGCCCGTCGGCATAGAGACCGTGCTGTTGATAGTTAGTAAACGTTCGTTGAGGGAAACAAACGCCACATCGAGAGCGAAGCGCATACCAATAGTGTGAACGCTGCGGCACTTGTCGATCAGCAGGGCCCCGTTAAGTGAGTCGCGACCGAGCAGTCCTCGTCGTCGCTCGGCTCGGTTGGTGGTTTGCTCTAGCGGCACCCGAAGACCCGAGCCGCTTACCAGAAAACTCTGTTTACCTACAGGTTTTTCGGAGAGTGGGTTCACATCAGCCATGACTCGCACGCGTTTAGAAATGCATCACTTGAACACACCAAACGGATCATTGGTACGTTCGCTTAGGGATTACTTAGAGACGTTGAACTTAAAGTCCATAACGTCGCCATCTTCCACTATGTACTCTTTGCCTTCCATACGGGCCTTGCCAACCTCGCGGGCTTTAGCCCAAGAGCCAAGTTCCAGCAGGGTGTCCCAGTGAATCGTTTCGGCTTTGATGAAACCGCGCTGAAAATCTGAGTGGATTTCGCCGGCACATTCAGGCGCCTTTGCTCCTGCCCGGAAGGTCCACGCCCGTGATTCTTGTTCACCGGTAGTGAAATAGGTTCGTCGGCCCAGGAGGGAATAGGCGGCTTGCATGACTCGGGGCAGGGCACCTTCACCCAAGCCAAAACCGTCAAGCATTTCTTTGCGTTCGGCGTCGTCCATCATGGCGGCTTCGGCCTCGAGTTGCACGCACATTCCCAGCACTTGGGAGTGACCCGACATCAAATCGGCCACGGGTTTCACAATGTCGTCGACGCGATCCAAATCGTCGTCGCTGATGTTCACCACGCACAGGGCAGGCTTGTTGGTGAGGAGGAAGAACTCTTTAAGGTCGGCGGCGATATCGGCTTTAAGACCGGCACGATACAACGGGGTACCTTCAGAAAGCGCAGCTTGGGCGGTCTCAAGGGCATCCACTCCGGCTTGGAGCGTTTTGTCCAGCTTGAGGTTCTTGATGCGCTTGGGGAGTGCGTTCTCTACCGTCTGCAAGTCTGCCA
>JAYTWN010000429.1:0-3943 GCA_043743435.1 Acidimicrobiia bacterium | reverse complement strand
CATACCGCCACGCTTCACCAAGCACCTCACCCAACGCATCACACGCCGACGGTTCCAAAACACCCCGCAGAATCACATACCCGTCCCGCTCCCACTGGGGTTCAAACGGCTCGGGTTCAAACGGCTCGGGTTCAAAGGGCTCGGGTTCAAACGGCTCGGTTTCAAACTCAGGTCCCACAGGGACTAGTTCGACAGGCGATGGTGATGGCGCTGGTGTTGACGGAGTCAATGTTGGTGTCGATGTCGATGCAACCGGCGCCGAAATGTTCGGAGTGCCTTGCAGAACCTCCTTGGGCTCCTTGATGCTGGCGGGCCCCATCTCCGCTTTGCTTCGAGTCCCGCCAGAGCGTCCTTTCCGACCGGCAAGCCGGATCGGGGACTTCCCCACCAGTTCCCGAAGCCGACGCAACAAACCCATAGGCTCACGCTACCCCTAGTGTCCTGTGCCAGAAGTAGTGTGAATATGTCCTGGAGTAATTTTTGGTCCTGGCAATGACGCAGGAGGCACTGCCTGCCCTGTCCAACCAGAACGACGAGGTGGCAGCCAGGGACGAAAAGGGCCCGGAGATATTCCTACTTTCTCTGGCACAGGGCACTAGCAACCCGACGTTGATTGATTCACCGGAGCAGATCGCCCGCTACATTCCGCACACAGGTTGAGTCTTCGCTACTGGCAAACCCCCGTAGGCGCGCAGTAATCGAAGTTCGAGAAGACCAGCTCAACAGGTTGTCCGTTTGCTGGAGCTAGGCCTTGGTATTGCCAGAGGTTCATACGAACAGTTTCGCCGCCGGGCACAGGAACGTCGGAGGCAACGTAACTCCAGGAATCAACCACGGCTTCACCCTGGCGGACAAGATAGTCAATCCGACCGGGGGCCCAGGTGAATTCCAGTGTCGAGGGACCACCACTTGGATGCGAATACCGAAGAAGATGACCGGGGTTGCCATAGGGCTGCACAACGAATTGGGCGTTGGTCGGATCAGTCGCGCTACCCCATCGAGCGATCTCAATATCAATTTCACGATTGGCGTAGTCAGGAAGGTCATTCCACGTGAAAAGTCCGAGGACGACGTTACGGTCAAGGTTGCTGAGATCCGTGGTGGCCGTCCACCGGTAGGTGCCGTAACCGAGTGAAGCGGTGTTGATGATTTCGGAGGAATACCACTTGCCTTTGTCTTTGGTGACTCGAAGGTGCAGATTTCCCGCACTATCAACGGTGGCGTTTTTCGCTGCGAATCGGTTTGGCCCTGGCCCCACAGTGCCCACACTCGACTTCACCAACCACGAGTGACCGCCAAAGTTCAGCGGGGCAGTCGATGCAGCTGCAGCTTCTACCGACCCCGATGAGTGTCGTGCTCCCGACGATCCCGAAACATCCTCAACTACAAGGGCTCCAGATCTATTCGGCGTGTCCGTGGAAGCCGATTGGACCGATTCGACCGATTTCTCGGATTGGCCGGGTTTGGGTAGTTCGACCTCTGCTTCCGCCACCGAATCGAGGAGATCGGGTGGATCGGGGGTCGCTACCGACGTCCCCGGAAACGCAGTTTGGACACCCAGGATCAATCCGCCGAGAATCACTGCCGTCAAGAGTTTGTATCTCATGAGCCAAATTACCACTCTCCGTAGGATTTGCAGAAACTGCAGTGGTTTACAGAAATCGTTCGTCGAGATCGCTCGTCAACGGGGATACCAGCGTCTCAGTTTGGAAACCGGTTCGACCGACGCATTCGCCGCCGCAATCAACCTTTACGAGCGATTCGGTTTCATTGCGTTCGAACCATTCGGCGATTACAAACCCGATCCATTCAGCCGCTTCTTCACCCTCGTTCTCTAAAACGAAAGTAGCTGCCTCGCCGGAAAAGGACCCGTTCCCGTTGGCTCGCGTTCGGACCCAATCGGGAGGCCCAAACACGTCCTGATGAACTTCGTTGACCGATTGGTCAGACCAGGCGGCAAACCACCGAAAACCACCCGAAAACCACCCGAAACCAAACAGTTACGGAATGGAAGGAAGAACACCGGGGCGATAGTAGGTGAACAGATCGGTGATCAGTTCAGCCATACCTGCCGAGGTTCCGCCTTGGCGAAGCTCAACGGTGATGATGTTGCCGTGCACGTGGACCGAATCCGCGTTGCCAGTTTCGAGGATTCCGCGGGCTACGAGATCGGGAGGACGGGTGCCAAACGTGTCGTCGATGGTCTTGTAGCGCTCGTGTGCCATGCCGGTAAGGGCACGGTTGGTTTCAAAACGCACAATGCCGTGTTTTGCACTCGGCTTTTCAATGACGGAAATCAGCATGCCCATAGCGCCGCAGAGCCTAGCCCCAACGCTCACGCAAAACGACCCGGCAGGTTGCGGGATGCACAAACCGCGAAACCTCAGCCGTGCGCGCGCCTTGCCCCAACGCTCACGCAAAACGAACTCGGCAGGGCCGACCGAATCAAGCGGACAACGTGGCGATGTCGCCCACTAAGCCTGTTTAGCGCGTAAGCAATGAGAAAAACAGCGATAGTGGGCGACATTTCTTGGGCGCAGCAACCCAAAAAGCCCGTTGCCAGCCGATTTGGTCTAGACGGGAATTACATCTTCGGGGTGGAAGGCGTCGGTGACCCATTTCCAGTGCATGCGGCCGTGACCGGCGTTAGCTCCGAGTACCCCGCCGACAGTGCCATCGGCCCAAGGTGCACCCGGGAGCGTTTCGCCGAGTTGTTCGTCGGTGAGTTCAGCCAGCAAGGTCAAGGTAACGGCCCGCGAAACCTGCCCAAGGGCGACGACTTCATCGAAGCTCTTCCCTGCGTGCTGAACCTGCCATTCATCGGTCATGGCATGCACGCCCGCCATAATCTCGGCCATCGTGCGGGGGTTTCCGTGGGCATCGGTGCGCAAGCCAACGGGATTTTCATGCCCGGCCACGTGGCGACGGATCATCCCCGCAAAGTTGTGTTCAATGAGCGACAGGTGGGCCAAATGGTCGAGAGGGCTCCACAGGTTCGAGGGGTCATGCTCGCTCGGGGTAAGGCCGGCGTGGAGCTGTTCCTCAGTCAGCGAGGCGTATTCATTGAGTAACCAAAGCCGGCCCTCGTGCAATTGCTTTTCGATTTCGAGACGTCGCATAGCGCAAGGTCTAGCCCACGCACCGCTCCCAGTCCACCCAGACCGCCTAGCCACCCAGACCACAGACCACAGACCACCCGACCACAGACCACCCGACCCAAGAGCAGTTCAACAAACCAACCGATCTTCGTGTGAGCGCAGTCCTTTGCTCTGCGGCCCGTTTCGTGATCGTCGGCTGGACTTTTCTACAGCCAACCCCAGCCAAATCGAAGCGGCAGCAACCATCATTCGCGACGCCCGCAAGAAGCTTTACGCCATCCTCGCCGAGGATTAACACCACGGTTGTTGGGCCATCAATCAGTGAGGCAGAAGTGGTGCGTTGGACAACGCAGAATTCACGCTTGAAGCGGCCTGATCGGTCAGACTATGCACATGAACGAGCGAGCATCGTCCTCTGACCGTTTGGATGCTTCGTCGCACGGACAGGCAGTTCCCGAAACGGCTCGATGGCGGCGCTTTGGGGTTACCAATCGTGATGCTTCCCGCGCAGTCCGTGAATTGTGGAGCACTTTGGAAGATCCGCGGACGGTTGTTTCCTCAATTGAGGTGTCAGCAAACGTATCGACAAATCGGGTCTTTTTGCTGCGGCTCAGCGATGATGCGCGACTGTTCGCCAAGGTCTCAAACTACGGCTCAGCCTTTTTGTTTCGCGAGGATCATGATCGGGTTCTCCGTCTGCGCAAGGGTTTGGCCGGTACTCGATTTGCGAACTTTCTCGCCCCTCCGTTAGCGAGGCCGCCACAAAAAACCACAGGAACACGGGGGCAGGTTCATACCTACTACGACGGTTCCGTATGGGGCGTCCTCTACGAGGAAGTGGAAAG
>JAYTWN010000428.1:0-18808 GCA_043743435.1 Acidimicrobiia bacterium | reverse complement strand
CCCAGGGAACGTGGTTCGGTCCCGTAAAGCTGAATGCTGCGAGGGGATTCGCCGGGAGCAAACGAGATCATTCGCTCGGTCTTTTTGTTTCGTTCAACGACTGCCCTGGCCATGACCATTTCTGACACGTACAGTCCGGCTCCGAAGCGTCGACACAGGGTTCGGAAGGGCGCGTTGGTAACCCCGGCCATCGGGGCGAGAACAACCGGAGGATCGAGCGTGAGCGGTCCAAAAGAGATCGGCGGATACACGAGTTCATTCTCCCATGTCTCCTCTCGTTCTCTCGTTCTCTCGTTCTCACCTTCTCTCGTTCTCAATTTGATCATTCCGGGTTCCCGATCCGCACTTACCGGTTGGAAAAGAACCCTCTGGCGGGGCTCGAAGCGAAGCGGAGTTGGGGCCCGCCGGCATAGACAAGGTGCCCCGAATCACAGATGCCGGTTTGGTTTCGCAGAGCAGAAGAGCGCGAGAATCTGAGCAATGACTCGGATTTCCCATGACGCCGACGCCGCTCACGCGTTGTCCTTGGAACACGGTTCGGTAGAGCAGGTCGAGATTCAAAACTCCGCCTCCTCCTTCCCCAACCCTTTATGCAACCCCGGCGTTTTTCCCGATCGTCCTCGGGCAAATCGGGGATCGAAACGGCCGCTCACGCCAGGCACAGCCTCATCTGCCTGGTCTTATCTGCATTTCCGTCGTATTTTCATCGGGAACTTTGCTTCGGGAATCGGCACATGGATGCAAAACGTGGTGATCGGTCCCTACGCCCTGTCGCTCACCAAAACGGCCACCAATCCACGAGGTTCGGCGTCATTCGTCGGCACCATTGCCATTGCTCAGTTTGGTCCGGTACTTACCTTGGCTGTGTTGGGTGGAGTGTTGGCCAACCGGTTACCGAGACGAAAAATCATGCTTTCGGCCCAAGCTTTGCAGTTCCTCTGCGCAGTTGGCTTGGCCATAATGGCTGTTACTCACCCTTCGAAGCTTGCCCTGTTTCTTGGCGTGTTGGGCGGCGGTATCGCCCAAGCCCTAAGCGGGCCATCGTTTCAATCGGTCATCCCAGATCTGGTTCCCCGCGAAGACCTGCCGGGTGTTATTGCCCTGAACTCCACCCAGCTCAACGGAGCGCGAGTAATCGGGCCAATTTTGATGGTTCTGCTCGCCCCTCTTGGTGTTCGTGCTGACACATCGAAGGGCATGTCCGCGGCGTTTTTGATCAATGCCGTGACGTTTGGATTTTCGGCCTTCGCCATCGCCACCATCCCCATTGCCCCGGTGCCGAAGCGGACGAAAGACGATGCCCAAGGTTGGAGGCAGATGCTCGTCGGTGTGGGGGTAGCGAAACGTAACCCTATCGCTGGACGTTTGCTCCTCATGATGTTTGGCATGTCGGCGCTTTGTTTGCCCTACATCGGCCAGTTCGCCACCGTTGCAGAACGAGCGTTTCAGATTAAGTCCCGCAGTGGCACCTACACGTTGCTGTATGCCACCTGGGCACTCGGGGCCATGCTGGGTGGACTGTCCATGGCGACGGTATTGGCCAAGATGGATAAGCGCAAGATGGTTCGTTGGATGTTCGTGGGCTTTGCTGTTGCCCTTGGTACGTTTTCCCAAGTTTCCAGTGCCGCTCTGGCTTTTCCTGTTGCACTTGTTCTGGGGTTCTTCTACTTCGGGACCACCACGGCGATGCTGACGGTTTTGCAATTGCACGTGAGTTCACGAGACCGGGCGCCCATCATGGCATTGTGGTTTATGGCGTTTGGGGGAACCATTCCTATCGGCGCAAAGTTGGGTGGTTACGGCATGGATCATTGGTCAACTCGTGGCACGTTGGTGTGCGGAGCGGTCGTAGCGTTGGTGCTGGCTGCCGGTGCCGATTTGGTAAAACGCTCCGCCCTGGTCAAGCCGATCGAGTCGTAATAGTCTCTAGCTCTATGACCGGTGCAAAGTGGCGGCTGCCTCTCGTTGATCGGTTGGTGGCATCGGCACTGGGCCCCGAAGTGGAAACACAACGGATGATCTTGAGGCCGTTGCGTCCATCGGATTTTTTAGCCTGGCAAGAAGTGCGTCGACGTTGCGCGCAGTGGTTGTTGCCGTGGGAACCCGCTCGGCCTTCGGGAACCGCCGATGCGGTGGAAGTTCGTCGGGCTTTTGATGCTCGGTGTGAGCAGCGTGATCGGGAACGAATCGCTGGATTGTCGACCGGGTTCGCCATGTTTGTTGACGGACGATTTGCCGGTGAGTGCAATCTCAACAATATCACCCGTAGCGCTGCGCAAAGTGCCAACGTTGGATACTGGATCGACGAGCGTTTTGCCGGCCAGTCCTTGATGCCTGAGGCCGTCGCTGGCTCGTTCGCCTATTCGTTTGGAGTATTGGGCCTTCATCGCTTGGAGATCTGTATCGTTCCCCGCAACGCGGCTTCTCGGCGCGTCGTTGAAAAACTTGGGGTGCGATCAGAAGGCGTGGCCTTGCGGTTTTTGGAGATCAACGGGGTCTGGGAAGACCACGTGCGCTACGCCATCACCGCGGAGGAGTGGGCCGACCGCGAAGACGAGTTCACGCAACGGTGGTTGACGCCAGTTGAACCCAGGTAGGCCAACGAAGCTGTCCGGCTAGTCCTCCTCTGGACGGTCGCCGCCAAGAGCACGCACTGCAGCAACTACAGCGACGAGCGATAGTCCAGCGGTCGCCACCAGGTTCATGGCTAACTTTGCCCACCGGGTGGTTGACGAGACGCCGGGATTGGCGAGATCGGCAATCTCATTGACCCGCATGGCCAAGCGAGCAGCGGCGAATCCACCAAAAACTCCGAAGATGGCGGCAATCAAACCAATACCGAAGGTGGCGCCAATCGAGCGGCTTTCGTCGTCAATGTAGGGGTCTGCGAGGAGTGCGGGAGCAGCAGCCATGGCAATACCGACGATGAGCATGAGGCCATGAGCGAGTCCTAGCTCTGCGAAGGCACTGCCGATGCGATGAAACACATCCTGAATGCCTTGGGAGTCTGAGGCTCCGTCACGCACGGCTAGGCCAACGAGCACAAGCATGCGGATGGCGGCTAGCGCTACGAGAAGAAATCCCGCTCGGGCCAACAACTTGGTCAGCTTGGGGCTGAAATACGCCTCTTCTGGGTAGTCGTCGAGATCGTCGTCATACTCATCCAGATCAGCGAGATCATCTTCGGTTTCCGGGGCACCAAAGGTTTGGTTCGCAGGCTTGATTCGTTCGTCACGCAACGCCGAAACCGCAGCGCTGGTCGCTGGCGTGGACGGGCGGGGTGCTAACGGCGGGTCGGTTTGTTCGTCGAGTTCGACAGCAACTGAAGGGGAAACTGGGTCGGCTTCAAGGGCTTTGCGGTTCTTGCGACGAAGGAATCCCTTTTTCGCTGGCTCCTGTAGTCCCGAAGGATTGGTGTGATCGTCATCAAGTTGATCGAGTGCGACGCCGAATCGATCCGCTTTAGTGGCCGGAAACAGATCGTCATCTTCTCCTTGAACGACTGGGTTCTGCGATGCTGCTGCAGTTGTAGCGGCCGCGGTTGCGCCAATAAGGGCCGGAACGATCGAAGCTGAAACCTTTGGGGCGTACACGGGACGATCCGGTCCAAAGTCGTAATCGGCGTTTGGATCCTGCGGAACCTGGAGTGAAGTTTCTGAATCCACCATTGGTTCAGCCGACGCGATGTTCAGGGCCTTAGACTCCTGTCGATTCAAATCGTGGTTGACCGGAGCGAAGTTCACGTCCTGCGTCAGGGCGGGCGTAACGACTAGCGGTGCCGGGTCGGTTCGTGTCAGGTCGACGAGGGTCGTTTCAACAGCAGTGCTAGCAACAGCAGTGCTAGCAACAGCAGCGCTTTCCACAGCAGCAACTGCGTCTACCCTAATGGCCTGGTTGCCTGCTAGCGGCTTAACTTCGGCGGCGACGAGGGAAACAGTTTGGGCCGACGGTTCCGCGCGAACCACTTTCCGCTGTGCCGGCACGTCGTCATCGTCGAGTTCTTCGTACAGAGAATCGAGAAATTCATCTCGTTCAACTGGCTGCGTTGGGTTGATTTCTGCAGTCTCGGTCGGCGGTGCTGCGAACTCTTGTGGCGCTTGCGTTTCTGTCGGTTCTTTCACCTCGGGTTCAGCGACAGGAGCGGAAGCGACCTCGATCGAAGGCTCGGGCGTTGTCAGTGGTGCAACAACTGATTCGATCGGCGCAGTAATTGTTTCGACGGTTTCCGGAATTTCGGCTGCTTCTGGGATTTCGACAGCGTCGAGGTGGCCCTGAACGAACGTTGCTTCGCTTGCTGGATCGGCAGCGGTGGTTCCAAGGGCGAGGAGTGGTCGTTCTCCTGCGACATCAAGCGGTGCGTCGGTCGTAAGGATCTCGGCTTTCGGCTCGTCAACCGTAGGAGCGTCAAGAGTCCGGACTCTTGACAAATCTTGAGGAGTGAATTCCTCAACGGCAGGGGCAGCGAGGTCCTTGACCGCTGCAGCGGATGACTCTTCAACATTTGTCGCCACGCCAGGCTCTTGTGTACTTGTCCCGAGTTCAGGCTCTTCGGTGCCTGTCCCGAGTCCGGATTCTTCAGTGTTGGTCGCAAGTCCAGACTCTTCGGTGCTTGTGGCACCGGACTCTGTCGAGACAATTGGCGACGGCTCGGTCGAATCAAATGACGCTGAGCCGGGAACCTCAGCCTCAAGGAACGATGGGGTGATTTCCGGGTGGCTCTCCGCACGAGCGTCTGGCCCTGAGCTGATCAGTTGCTCGGCTAATTCCGGGGTGGCTAGGACTACCGGATCGTTGAAGGACTTGGGCTCCAGCTCGACTGGTTCATCCGCCGCGAACGAAGTTTCAACGTCGTCCCAGGTCGATCCAAGGTTGATCGGTTCTGCGCTCAGCCGAACTATCGGAAGGTCGTCATCGGCGAAATGGACCGGCTCGTTTGGATCACTTGCATCGTTTGGAGCGGAACTCCAGTCTGCACTGGCGGCTGAGGTTTCCCAAAGGTCGTCGTCATCAGCGAATGAACCGGTAGGTTCAGCAATCTGGCCAGTATTCGGCTCATTGGCAAAAGGATCATTGGCAAAAGGATCATCGGCAAAAGGGTCATTGACCAAATCATCAACAGAGGAGCGGCTTGGAACGGTAGGAACATCGTCGGCCCAGGTGATTGCGGCATTGACGGGTTCGGTTTGTTTGTTACCGGTCCATTTTCGAGCAATGTCCCGGGTGATGTCACCGAGTTGGTCATCGCTAGAGGCAAGCCAGGCGTCAACTTCAGCGGGACGTGGATCGGCGGCCGGGCGCACACCGGCTCGGCTGGATCGATCTGACCAATCGTCATCCCAGCCGTCTTCCCAGGCATCCGATGACCAGGAACCGTCAGCTGCGGGCTTTCTGCGACCGAGTCCAGGGCGACGGCCTTGCTTCCGATCGGCGTCAAGCATCGATCTGCCGACCGCGGTTTCGGGGTTTTGCGTCTCAGTGTCGGAGAGGGGAGCAGACGCCACCGGTTCCGTAGGGCGATTGCGGCGAAACAGCCCACGGCGCCCCTGGTTGTCGTCTGCGTTGCTCATTACCTACAGCCTACGTTGCGGTGCTGGTCACTGAGGGTAATACTGGCAACGTATCTCCTACGGAAGTCTCTTAGGTGGCCCTTGTGGAATTGTGCCCCGGTGAGCTGGTGAAATCTCGTGGCGGACACCTTTGTTTCGATGCCCCTCGTTTTTGTCATACCCCCCTGTGCATGATTTCGGGCATGTCCGCAGTTCTTACTCGCCCAGCGTTACGTTTCGTTAGCGCCCGCAGCTTTGCGATTACCCCCAGCCTGGGTATGTCGTTTTCGGTGTTTGCCCAACTCAGCGAATCGGTTGCTGTTGCTGCACGCCAAGTTGGGTTGGTCCCGCCGGGGTTCCAATCCTTGGCGTCGGGCACGTGTAGGCGGTTGGTGCGGCGTACTCCGGCAGGGCCGATTATTGCCGTAAAGGTGCGTGATCGATCGACGTGCTCAGTGCTGATCGATTTGGTCGAGGGAGTTTTGGCGGTTGCTCCAGATTCTTGTTCCGCCGTGAACCCCGATTTGGCCCAGGAAATGTACGCGCTGCTCGGGGCGGAAGGATGGCCGATTGGTGAAGATCGCGAATCCGAGCCAAACACGAACGCTTGCGCCCCTCAAGCCGCATAGTCTGGAGGTAGCAACCCGCCCGGGTGGCGGAATGGCAGACGCAGGGGGCTTAAACCCCCCGGACTGGAAACGGTCATACGGGTTCGAGTCCCGTCCCGGGCACATGTTGGCTCAGGCTTCAGTTTGGGTCTTGCGCTTGGGCTTGCGTCTGCGCTTGTGTCGGCTGGGTTATGGTGACCTAAGCGTTAGTGATCTGCGCGCTTAGCTCTACTTTGAGTACTCGACGGAGCACCTTGCCGGTGTCGTTGATCGGCAGTTCTGAACGGAACTCGATCAGTGCAGGAGCTCGTGAAGAGCGCAGCGATGTGGTGACCCACTGCCGAAGTTCATCAACCGTTGGCGAAGCACCTGGAGCGACTACAACCACGGCAGCCACGGTTTCGCCCCATTCGAGATCAGGTACACCCAGTACGCAGCATTCACTCACGCCGGGATGGGACAGCAGTACATCTTCGATCTCGCCGGGGGAGAGGTTCTCGCCGCCTCGCACGATGACGTCATCGATACGGCCTTCTACGAAGAGGTAGCCCGCTTCGTCGAATCGTCCTCCGTCATTGGTGGCGAACCAGCCTTCGGCATTGAGCAACGATTTGCCGCCGTACTCACCAGAAACCTGTTCGCCGCGTACCCACACTTCGCCACTGATGCCAGCCGCAACCTCGGTGCCCTCTTCGTCTCGAATGGTGATCTCCACCGTTGGCAACGGCTGACCGACGGACCCCAAACGGGCTCGAATCGCTGGATCGTCGCTGGCCCATGCATCACGATGGTCATCGGGGCCCAGTACGGCAATCGACGACGAAGTCTCGGTGAGTCCGTAGGCATTCACAAACGACACGCCCGGCAGCAACGTCATCGCTCGTTCAATAACGGGCAACGGCATTCGTCCGCCGCCGTAGGAGAGGTTGCGCAAGCTGGGGAGGCCTTTCCCGTCGCCCAAAATGTCGAGGATGCGGTTCAACATGGTCGGCACCACCATGGCATGGGTAACGCTATGTTCACGTACTAATCGAACCCACTCGGCCGGTTCAAAGTTCGGAAGCTGTACGATGCGTCGCCCGGCGTAACCATTGGTGATCAGGGCGGCGATTCCAGCGATGTGATACGGCGGTACAGAGATAAGTGCGCATTCATCTTCTTCAGCGCCCATGAACTCGACCGAACCCAATACATAGGACACGAGATGCTTTTGGCGGAGCACGGCAACCTTGGGGTCACCGCTGGTTCCGCTGGTATGCAGCAGTACGCCGATATCCTCAGGCTCCGATGACCAAGCACGATCAGCGCTTTGGGTTCCAGCCAATGAGGCGATGAGGGTGCCCGTCTGCTGCGCATCATTCCCTGAGGTGGCGCTCACAGTGTCGAGGTAATCGGCTCCGGCGAACACCATTGAGGGCGCTTGGCGTGCTACGAGATCGGCGAGGCGATCAGGGGCCAAGCGATAACTGATCGGCACAAACGCTTTACCTGCCCAGGAGGATCCGTAGAGGGCGACGGGGAGTGATGGCGAAGCAATGTCGACGAAGGCCAATCGCTCCGCATCGCCACTTCGGAGCAGAGCCGCTAGTTGTCCGGCTTGTTCGAAGAGGTCGCGAAATCGCAAGCCTGTGGTCGAGTCGCCAACGGCCACTCGATCGCCAAAGGCGTCGGCTTGCATTTCCAACAGCATCATAAGGTTCATCGAAATTCCTAGGTACAGCTCTAAAAGGTTCCAACATTGCTAATCGGCAACGCGCTGGCAATCAATTTCTGGGTTGGCCGCTGCAGCCCCGTGGTACTTCGAAGCGGTTCTTCTCGCAGGCGAAAGGCGAGTAGGAAAGCGACCACCCCGACAAACACACTCAAGAAGAAGATATGCGAAGCACCTTTGGAGATTGATACTTGCACGGCGTTTCGAGCGGCCGGGGCCAGCTTTTGTATCTCCGACGGTTGGCGGATGATGGACAATAAGTCACCCGATGCTTCACCCTTGGGAAGGCGATTTGTTAGCTCCGAACGAATGACTGAATTGAAGACTGTTCCGTAAACCGCGAGGCCAATCGAAGAGCCAAGGCTGCGAAAAAAGTTTGTGCTGAAGTTGCAATTCCCATGTCATGAGGGTCGGCCGAGTTTTGCGACGCGATACTTAAGGTCGGCATCACGCAGCCCATGCCAAGGCCGATCAAAAACATTCCGAGGGCAAGTATCCAAAGGAACTTTCGGGTTTGATTGACGTAGAAACAATCAATCCTGCGATGCAAAACGGAAAGCCGACAAGTGGAAAACGTTTGTAGGTTCCGGAGGCGGAGATCATTCTGCCAACTGTGGTCGAGGCAAAGAGCATTCCGGCCATCATGGGCAGAGTGGCAAGCCCGGAACGGGTTGGCGAATAGAAGCGAACGTCTTGAAAGTTTAAGGCGAAGAAGAGGCCGGCAGTCATCATCATCGTTCCAACGAGCAAGCCGAGGGTCATCGTAAGGCGGATGATTTCTTTCTGGAATAGTCGGAGTGGAAGTATGGGCTCAGGGGAACGACTCTCCTGCATGAAGAAGCAAACGCCCGTTACCAATGCGGCCAAAAAGAGAATGATGACGAGGCTGTCGCTCCATCCAAGGGTACTTCCCTCTTCAAGGCCAACCATAAGTGCGCCTATTGATATGACTAATAGGAGTCCGCCGAGCCTGCCAATATGAATCTTGCGCGGCGTAAATGGAAGCTTCAAAACTGTGGCGATAACCGCGAGGGCTGCCGCTCCGAGTGGAAGGTTGACGAGGAAGACCCAACGCCACGAGACGTTGTCCACGATCACCCCGCCAATTAGGGGTCCAGCGATACTTGAAACCCCCCATACCGACGTAAACAGACCGAAATACTTTCCGCGTTCTCGTGCTGGCACAATATCGCCGACGACCGCAAAGATCAGAGCCCAAATTCCTCCTCCGCCAAGTCCTTGTACTGCGCGAAAAAGAATCAGCTGATCCATTGACTGCGCGATTCCGCATAAAAGCGAGCCGATCAAGAACAACGATATGGCAAAGAGAAACACCAACCGCCTGCCGAAGAGATCGCTGAGTTTTCCAAGCAGGAGCGTGGAAATTGTGGACGTCACGAGATAGGCCGTGGTTACCCAGGTGAAACGGGAGAATCCTTGAAATTCGCCGACGATTGTTGGTAATGCTGTGCCAACAATCGTGTTGTCCAAGGCTGAAAGAAAAAGAGCCAAAATAAGTCCCGCAAGGGCAATATGGAGTTGGCGTGGGGAAAGACCACCGCTCTCGCTTTCGAGTACGGGATCAGTTTGTGTAGCAGTCACAGTCTTCAACTTTCATTGGTTCACTGTTAGTTTCCCAGCGATTTATCGTGACTCCAATTCGGGTAGGTTTGACTTCGCCGCCATCAGTCGAGTTCCAGTGGGGTCTGCGGTTGAGGGCTCAACGCCTCGCTTCAAGAAGTGGAACGTCGTAGTCAGAGAAGGCCGAGTCGCTCGTCATGACCGTGAGTTTTCCATTGAGTGCTTGTGCGATCAGCATTCGATCAAAAGGGTCCTTGTGATGAAGAGGTAGCGAGGGGGCCGTACGCGCATCGGCAAGCTCGATCGATCGTGCTTCAAAACCACACTGGCTGATTGCATCAGCAAGGTCAGACGGTGGTTCGAAACGCCCTAACGCCGCCTTGATGCCCATTTCCCAAATGGTGACCACCGAAATGGACACCCGGTCGGAATCGAGAATTGTTTGTCGAGCGATGGGACCGAGTCGTTGGTCGTCGGTTAGCCACCAAATGAAGGCATGGCTATCGAGGAGCAAGCTCATCGTTTTGCTTTTGCTTTTTTGTTGACAACTGGCGGAGCATCGGGTGCCGAAACTTCAGAGAGCCTAGATACCTCGAACATTGAAAGGATCTCTTGATCGACGGCTCCCCATTCTTCGGGGGTTATCGGCTGCAGTTTGCCCTTCCAAAGCCCCGGAACTCGTTTCGGTCGAACAGCATTCGATAACACGATTTGAGCGACGGTGACGCCGTTTCGTGCGACGAAAACCTCTTCCCCCGTTTCTACTAGACGAATCAATTCTGACAATCGACTCTTCGCCTCGTGTGTATTGACGGTCAAAGTTCCCATTAGCTAAGTCTAGCTGGCTAATGCCAAAACGGAGCTTATCTTTGGATCGATCGAAGGTGCCGGGCTGAGTGCTGGTGCGCTCGAGGTCATGCGGTTGGCGCGCTGAAACCGTCATCAACCCAAACGGTGTGCTGGCTCCATAGAATCCAGGGTCAGGTGCCGCGTGGGGCTATGCAACTGGACAATCTATGCAGTTTTCTATATAGTTTGTATGTGAGTCTCCTTGAGTATCCCATCGACACTTTGTCAGTAACTGATGCCTCTGCTCGTGGTGTGGCGGGTCTGGTGAAGGTCGCCGAAGAAGGCCGCTCCGTTGTTGTGTCTCGTCACGGCCGGCCGGTGGCTGCGGTGGTGGCCATGGCTCGGTTCGAGAGTATTGAGGAAATGGAAGCCGATCTCCGTTCTGCTTGCCTGGTTCTGGCTCGTGCGGCGACCGACAATGGTGAGCGAATTGAAATTCACGATGCTTTTGCGGAACTTGGATTCGACGCGGATCTGATGCGCGCCGAAATCGAAGCCGAAAACAAGGTAGGCCCCAAAACAGGTAAAAGGCAGCGATAGATCAATCGTCAAAACTGCTGGAAGCAATAACTGCCTTGGTCCCTTTCAATCACGCCGAAAAAAGACGAGCAGTCCTTGTATTTACCGGGCCTGCGCTTGAGGATCTTCGTCGTTTCCGGGCGTCGGCGCCTTCCGTTGTTCCCTTGTTTCTCAAGAAGCTTCTGCTGCTCGAGCGGAACCCGTTTGCTGGAGAACCACTTCTCGGCGGCTTGATCGGCTACCGAAAAATCACTGTTGGAAATCGACACTGGCGAATTGTGTGGAGGGTGATCGAGCAGAATGCCGACAATACGATAGTTGAAATCGCCGAAGGATGGGCAGTGGGGTCCCGGGCCGATTCCGAGGTTTACAGCGAGGTTCGGAAGCGAATCGAAAAGCTCGGCGCTACGCCTGAGACGATTGCAATCGCCTCTACGGTCGCTCGGTTGAGTCGAGGGGTCGATGCCAATGAACACTCAGAACCAGTTGAAGACCCAGTGCCAACTTGGTTGTCTGTTCGGCTTGAAGAACAGATCGGCTTAACTGCCATGCAAATTTCGCAACTGTCAGGTGAGGCAGCAATGAAGCTTTGGGAAGCCTTCATCACGCAACCGCGTGGCTGACAACAAATGAACTCCGATTAGCCACGTGTGCGTAGCGCGTATGAATCTGCCGTCATGGCGCAACGTTTGTTTGGCCCGCTTTTCAGTTCGGCAACGCTGTAGCCTTTGGTCCGTGAATGCTCCTTCCACTCCCAGAGCGGCATTAGCCAAACTGGTGGCTGCCACGCTTGACGGTAGCCTCGACGCTTTGTGCGAGCGATTTGAGGTTCGGCTGCTTTCGGCATTTGGAAGTGCAACTCGCAACGGCGAAACACCGCCGAAGGACCTGGATATCGGAGTGAGTTTTCAGCGGAAGAACTTTGGCCCGCAAGGTTCACAGGCAAGCCTGCAGGCTCGTTTGACGCTTTGGGGCGCTCTTGTTGATCTAACTGGTTGCGAGCAAATTGATGTGGTGGTTCTTGATGTCGACAATCCGGTTTTGCGGGCAGAGGCCCTCTTGGGAGTGCCTCTGTACGAATTTGAGGCTGGAGAATTTGCGGAAACTCAGATCGCTGCAGTCGGCGAAGTCCGCGACTTGGCACCGTTTCGGCGGCGCAGCTTGGAATTGATGGCGCAATGACGCCGAGGCTGCCGAACACCTCCGTAGTCGAGCGACGGTTAGCCCATCAACGCGATCTTCTCGCCGCTATGCGAAAACTTCAACCCATAACGGCCACCACACTCGCCGACGATCCAATCGTAAAAGCGGCGTTAGAACGAATGATTCAAGCGGTGGTTGATTTGGCCCTGGATATCAACGGTCACCTTGTTACAAGTTTGCTCTCCAAATCACCTGCGACTGGCCGAGATTCGTTTGATTTGATGGTTGAAGCAGGCGTTCTCGAAGGCTCCCAAGCCGATGTTTTGAAGCCAGCAGTAGGGTTGAGAAACATTCTTGTTCATATGTATGCAGATATTGATCTTGGCGTCCTGGCTGATTCAACCGTAATTTTCGAAGCGGGCTTCTCAGGCTATGTGCGATCTGTTGCACGCTGGCTCCTCGACAACACCCCCTGATCTTTAAGATCGCGACAGCGCCTGCCAGGTGTGAGTCTTTGCTTAGGTAAGTGCGACGGAGCCCACTGTCATGGCATAGAACTGGAGTAGCAACGAGCTACTCGATATCGAGCTTCGGGAGACCCATTGGGTTTGGGAAGGCGAGTGTTCCGCTCATGGCGATGATGGTTGCGATCGGTGTAAGTGTGCTTAGTAACTCTTCGCGGCCCGCCTCATCCAGCACGCCATCGAATAGGGCTGAAGCAAGAGCGTCGGTCGTTGTTTCAATACTGTTTCGGATGGATCGACCTTTGATCGTGATGCCATCGCCATCGAAGAGTCCTCGCAATTGCAAGGTGGTGGTCGCGTTGCGCTGCTGCTCGGGAGTCCATCCTCGACTATCGAAGAAGACTGCTGGTGGAAGTCCCTGGTCGGCGCTCAGCAGAAGATGTGTCTCGCAACCACCGATACCTGCAACGGCGAGTGCGGCGACGTGGCCATCACCACGATGCTCCCTCAAGGTCGTGCAGTTCTGCCAGAAACGCTCGACTGGGTTATCCAGCCGCTGGAGGGAGCGATTGGCAGCGAACAGTGGTCGACCGATCGGTTCTCCGTTGGCGATTGCTGTTTCGAATATTGGGTTCACCTGCTTAGCCACGTGTTCGACCTCGGGAGCGAGTCGGCGAAGCGCTGATGCTGCGGCCGTCGCTCTGATCGAGGTGAGCTGGTTGGGGTTGGCGAAGTCCCAAGCATCAGGGATTGCACGGCGGACCATGTTGCCCTCAAAGTTGGCAAACGCTGCTTCAACGACGCCAGCGGAAACACGACCAAGTGGCGCAGCCCGGAACCCGAAGTAACCCATCCAGAAACCGCGAAGGCCCGCCGTACGCGCCGCTTCGATCGATTCCGGGGCAAAATACGTCACTGCATGAATCGGCTCTATTCGCTTCCAGAATTCGCGCGCAAACACTTCCCGAAGCTACAACACCAATATCAAGTTGGCCGAGTGACGTCCCAGGGCGATCGGGCGAAGGACGATCTTTGTGGACACCATGATCGACCCTCCTAGGGCCGAAGAGTACGCCGGATCCGACCTATCGAGAGCTACGCGAGGTGCTTTACCATCACGTGCTCGCAGTAGCTGATGCCATGTTCGACAGTGCGAATCAGCTGATCTGTCACGGTCCACCTCCTTGCCTTGTAGAAGGCGATCGCTGCGAGGTTTTCGACTCTCGTATGTAGCTCGAGGTCCGCGTGACCGTTGGCGGCAATCATCGCCTCGCCCTGCGCGAGTAAGCGGCTGCCGAGGCCCATACCTTGGTAGTCGGGATCGACGAACAGGTGCACGAGTTGGTGCCTGCGGACCGTGAAGTGCCCGACAGGCGTGCCGTCGATTACCGCTACCAGACATACCGTACTGATCCCGCGAACTCACATCGAAAACCTCTTCGAAGTGTCGGACGAACTCGCAGCCGCAATGGGATTCGCGACTAAGGCCACCGCCATCGCGCTGTCGCAGCGGTATCACGTGAGTGCTCTGAATGTGTTGCACGCCAGCGGACCAGACGCTCAACAGTCGGTGTTCCATTTCCACGATCACCTGGTCCCTCGTCGATCGAAAGACGGGCTCGACATGGGCTTCGCGCCATCGACCGCTGACGACATCACGGTTGCCGGACAACAATTTCTAGCGAGGTGAACGTATCGGAATCTTGTGGAGCGTACCGAACCGTGACGCGAACCGCTTCTCCGACCAGAGACCATCAAGTGGAACTATTCATTGGCTCGGAAGGACCTATGGCTTTAAGAATCAGCAATAGACCCTCACAGCTCTGATTCGCCGAAGAACCAGAAAGCTGATCGAACCGCGATCTAGGCCCGCTGGAACGTTAGAAACGCCTTGTGGTGTCGTCTCGTGCGTCAACGCCGCTGCGCGCCAGATCCGGCTGTGCAAGACGAAACCGGCTCGCCCGACGCCCCGTACGACATCATCAATGTTGTGCCGATACCAGGTTATAGTCGACGACGAACCGTAAGCGTTTTCATAGTGAGCAGCGGAGAAGTCAAAAACCGCGCGAGTCGAATCGATGTGGTCAGAATCAGGCATGCCCAAGTATCCCAACGATCATCGCCGGTTACCTCCGAGTTTCAGCGAAGCTGGGGCGACGGCAACGGTGACTGGTCGGGCGATTGGACTGCTGATTTACTTGCGAACCTGGTGACCAAACGATAGCTGGTACGATATATGGCATGACGCAAAAGACCACCGTCTATCTTCCTGACGACATGAAACTGGCGTTGGAGCGGGAAGCGCTTCGAAGGGGGTGCTCTGAAGCGCAAGTAATTCGCGATGCAGTGGCGGAGGCCGTAACTCGACCTCGTCCGGCTGCCGGGATCTTCGAGGGCGAATCGCTTTCGGAGCGGGTCGACGAGCTTCTCGTGGGCTTTGGTAATCGATGATCATTGCCGACACAAGTGCTCTTTTGGCTTTGTTCAATCGAGGCGATCACGCCCACGCCAAGGTCGTAACGTTTCTTGACGTAAATGACGAGCCGCTAGTAGTTCCGCCGTTCGTGGTAGCGGAGCTCGACTATCTGGTTGCGACGCGTATCGGAGTTCATGCCGAATTGGCCGTACTTCGTGAGTTGTCTGGCGGAGCTTATGACTTACCGGCTTTGGATGCCGAAGATCTGAGTGCCTGCGCTGACCTAATTCATAAGTATGCGGATCAAAACATCGGAGTAACCGATGCATCGATAGCCGTCTTAGCGAAGCGTTATCAGACGACCTCGATACTGACACTCGATCATCGCCATTTTGGTGTTCTCAGGTCGATCGATGGAGCCCCCTTCACCTTGCTCCCGTGAGCGTTCCGGTCTGATCACCCGCGATCTGTGACTCGACATGCGAAGTAAGCATGCTTGTTGTACGTCGGAATTCCTCAGCAAGGTCAATTCCGTAGACATCAGAGAGAACAAGAACAGACCAGAGGCAATCGGCCACTCCAACGGTGGCGCACGACGGCAACGGGTATTCCGCCAACGGAAGCCACGAGATAGTTACCCGGCTGGGCACAATTAGCGGAAAGCCACACAAACGTTGGCCCCTCCCGAAAGAGAATCCGAAGTTCGCGTGCGAAATGCTCGGCATCGGAATAGACCGACGCATCCTGAATCATGCTCCGATCACTCAACATTGCCTAGAATCGGGGGCCTGCATCGACGAACCGCTGCATGATTTCCCGATCACGTTCCCTACGCATTCGTGGCCTTGGATCGAATCTTCAGCATCGTGGGACCGATAGGTCGTGACGGCAAAGCTGTCTGGCAACGTTCGATGAAGGGCATTTCATGCAGAGGAGGCTAACCATTCGACGCACAGCAGGCAGTAACAGCTCGTTGATCACGGTTGGCTCCAATTTGGAGGAAGCTGTGGCTTATGAGTCTGCCGTTGGCTGGGATCACCGTCGTTTCGATTGAGCAGGCGGTTGCCGCGCCGTTTGCCACGAGGCAGTTGGCCGATTTGGGGGCGCGGGTGATTAAGATCGAGCGACCAGTCGATGGTGACTTTGCCCGCGATTACGACGAGCGGGTGAACGGCCTGTCGAGCTACTTCGTGTGGCTCAACCGCTCCAAAGAATCCTTAGCGCTTGATCTCAAGGCCCCCGAAGCTCTGTCGATTCTTGACGCACTCTTGGCTAAGGCCGATGTGTTCGTGCAAAACCTCGCCCCAGGTGCCGCCGCACGAATGGGGCTTTCGGCGGCAACGTTACGAGCGAAGTATCCGCGACTGATCGTCGTAGATATTTCGGGTTACGGCTCGTCGGGACCCTATGTCGAAAAGAAGGCTTATGACCTCCTGGTGCAATGCGAAGTGGGCTTAGTTTCCGTCACCGGGACCCAAGATGAATCAGCCAAAGCCGGTATCTCGGTAGCCGATATCGCAGCGGGAATGTATGCGTACACAGCAGTACTCACGGCGTTGTATGACCGAGAGCGGACGGAGGAGGGCAGTTCGTGTGAAGTATCGCTCTTCGATGCTCTCGGCGAATGGATGGGCAATCCCATGTACTACGCCCTGTTCTCGCAACAACCACCAGAGCGCACCGGCTCCAGCCACGCATCGATCGCCCCGTACGGAGGCTTCGCCGTAGGCGACGGACGGTCAGTGCAATTGGCCATCCAAAATGATCGCGAATGGCGCCGTTTTTGCGACATCGTCGTGCAACAACCCACCATGGCCGACGATCCACGCTTCGTGCTGAACCCCAACCGAGTAGAACACCGAGCCGAGCTCACCGCAGCAATCGAAGCCGCATTTGTGCTCTTGGATGCCCCCATGGTGATAGCCCGCCTCGACGAAGCGCAAATTGCCAACGCGGCCATGAACACCGTCAATGACTTCATTGCCCACCCTCAACTCCAAGACCGTGGCCGCTGGACCGAAGTCAACTCACCCGTCGGGCCCATCCCAGCTCTACGCCCGCCGGTTTCCTACGACCGCATCACCCACCGCATGGACCCTATCCCATCGATAGGTGAACATACCAATGCGATCCTCGAAGAGCTTGGATTCGTTTAAGCCGATTTGGTGACCTGGGCGGCGAGCCGCCTGAGGTTACCGCGCCAAACCAAGATGAAGATGGGGCGGGCGACTTGAGCGCCAATCGGGCCGCCGAAGTACCAGGGAAACGTAAGTTTTTCTGTCCATCGGATCAGCGTTGACCCGTCGCTTTCCGGGACAATAGCCAAATTACCTTCTCCGGTTACGACTCCGGTATGACGAACCCGAATATTTTGGCCGTCGACCCACTCAGTGACTTCCATGACATCGGTGACCTTGAGAGGGCCAATCTTGGTGTCGCATTCGAATTTGGTTCCGAGTCCCTCGCGCTGAGGTGAAAGGAAGCGAATTTCTGCTGCGTCGAGCATCCAGTGAACATGGCGGTCGATTTGGCGCAACTCTGCCCACACGACTTCTGGAGATGCAGAGATGTGCTGAGAGATGTCGACAGAAGGCATAAACCCAATTTAGCTTCCCCTTACGGGCGGTGTTGCGTGCAATGTGGCCTGCTCCAGCCTATGGTGGCGATATGCCTGATCTTGACGACCTTGTCTCATCCATCTTCTCTGGCGGCAACCTGGAGGCCATCTCGCAACACCTTGGTGTTTCGAATGATGAAACTGCCTCAGGTATTGCTGCAGTCCTTCCCGCCCTCGTTGGTGCACTCGCCGGTAACGCTTCAACTCCACGAGGAGAGCAAGCCCTTACCTCGGTTGTTGAGCGTGATCACGATGGCTCGCTCCTTGATTCGCTGGGTGGAATGCTGGCCGGGTCACTCGGGGGTAAGAAGGCCAACGGTGCCGGAATCCTTGGACACTTGTTCGGTGACGAACCGAGCCAAAACGATCTCGTGAACACCTTGTCCAGCCGCTCAGGTGTCAGCTCGTCAATGATCTCGAAACTGATGCCCATCGTGGCGCCGATGATCATGGCCTGGATGGGAAAGCAACTGCAAGCAAAGATGTCGGGTGGTAGCTCAGCTGCAGGTAATCAGGCTTCGTCGGGCGGAGGCCTTGGTGGTGGCGGACTAGGTGGTGGTGGACTTGGCGGCCTACTCGGTGGGGTGCTCGGGCAAATGATGGGTGGCGGCGCTGCTCAAGGCGGAGCTGGTGGCGGACTGGCCCAAATTCTCGGGGGTCTACTCGGTGGAATTGGTGCAAAGCAGCCTCAAGCGCAGGCGGCACCCCAAGCAACGGGACTAGATCTCGGTTCGATCCTCGGTTCGATTTTCGGCAAGAAGTAACAAAGCAAACGCGAACAAGGTGCAGCTGCACTTCCTGACTGGCTGGTATGGCCCGCTGCTACCCCGAGTAGCAGCGGGGTAGCAATCGACCGCACTTTGCTGTGAATCTACAGCGGAAGGCGACCGAAATTGGGGGGACGCTTTTCCAGAAAGGATTTCACGCCTTCTTTGAAGTCGGATCGGCTGAAGCTTTCCGTCATCAGCTTGCCTGCTTGGGCGTCAGCTACACCAAGACCTTGGTGTAGCTGCTCGTACACCTGGCGCTTCATGATGGCCATCGAGGTTGGTGAGCTACTTGCTGCCAATTGTTCGATGTAGGAGCGGCAAAATCCAAGAAGTTCGTCGGGTTGCACGAGGTAGTTTGCTAGGCCGATGGCGTGGGCTTCTTCGCCACGAACTTTGCGTGATGACAACAACAGGTCCATGGCAACCGCGGGGCCGACGAGACGGGGGAGTAGCCAGCTCAGTCCCCATTCCGCAATCAATCCGCGCTGGGCGAAAGCGGTGAGGAAGACGGCGTCGGGTGTTACCACGCGCAGGTCGCAGCACAGCGAGAAGGGATACGCCATCCCCGCAACTGCGCCGTTGAT
>JAYTWN010000427.1:0-6926 GCA_043743435.1 Acidimicrobiia bacterium | reverse complement strand
GGGGACGGATACGTAGGCAAGTGGGTCTGACCGCAGTGGTTGCCCGGTTCGTAGTGTTGACGGAGCGGACCCGCCGTTCCAGGTCACGCCGCCGACCAGGTTGGTAAACATGCCACTCGGCGTAGTGAGAACAAATCCTCCGTTGACCAAGAGCGCAGCTGGCGACGAACTGTGAATGTAGATATCCCCACCTATGGCCGTCATCTGGCTGGTTGTTCCGCTGTTCGTTGCAGTTGTTCCGCTTGGCGCCATCACGCAGATTGCACACTTGGACGGAATTCCTGGTGTGGTTGTTGTTGTCGTTGGCGGCGTTGTGGTTGTGGTTGTTGTGGGTGTCGTTGCTGGTACGGCCGCGCATCCAATGATGGATACCCCATCGAGCTTGACCCAGTCTGAATCGGTGACCGAGGCTTTTACTCTTACGTTTACGGTTCCTACAGGTGCAGTGAGCTTCCAACGGAACGGGCCACCTACTAGGCCAGGGGCAACATCAACATCGGTATCCATGGGTAGAGCGCTGGAGGAAAGGACGGTACCTGAACTGTTGAGAAACTCCATCGCTACTTGGGCGTTGTTGGTTGGATCGTGGGTTCCTCCGTAGAACGTCGTTTCATACTGCTGCCCGGGCGTGGCCGAGACGGTCTGGAAGATGCTCCCCACTGAGTGGACCCAAGCTACTTTGGTTCCTTCACGTGCGTATGCGGAACCTACGGCCGGACTGTTCGTCCCAGACCATCCAGTAAATCCGCTCTCGAAACCTCCATTGGTCAACAGGTTTCCTGGTGAACATGGTCCGACAGTCGAAACCGGAATAGTCGTCACTACAGGGACAGCGGTCGTGGTGACTGCTGGAGCGGCTGTCGTGGTGGTCACGTTGCTGGAGGCGATTGTTGTTGTAGTTACTGCGTTGTTGGGAGTGGTTGTTGTTGTGGTTCCGCCGCCAGCCGCGAGGGTGGTCGTGGTTTCTGCGTTGTTGGGGGTGACGGTTGTTGTGGTTCCGCCGCCAGCCGCGAGGGTGGTTGTGGTTATGCCGCTGCCGGGGGTGACGGTTGTTGTGGTTCCGCCGGCTGCTGCGATTGTGGTCGTGGTTGCGCCGTCAGCCGCAATTGTGGTGGTTGTCGACGATTCGGTTGGGGCGCCTTCGACGTCGGTCGGAGCCAGATTTTGTCCGGCTTGAATTCCGGTGATGGTGGCGGTGGCTTCAGCGCTGATGGTGTTTGCGCCGATGGCTTGACCAAAGAGCGCTTTGGTCTTTGCCGGAAGCACCACGCGTACTCGGGCTGGAACCCCTTGGGACCCGGTAAAGATAGAGAAGCAGTTGCTCGTCAACGCCGGATTTGTCAAGTATTCGTCGGGTAATTCTCCGCACCTCTCACCGGGAATCACCTCATCAAAAGTCAGTCCAGGAAAGTTGCGCTTGGCCGTAAAGCTTGCCTCGCCGAGTGCCTTGTCGACGGCAGAATCACGTTTCGCGGTGAATTGTTCCTCGAATGTTGTGCCGAGTGCGGGGTTGAACGCGAACGGTTTGGACATCTCCGTATCGAACGTCTGCACCCCGGCGAACGCCGCGGAGTCTGCCGCTGACTGTGACTTTCGCTGAGTTTGCATGGCGTTGCCCATGTCAATAGCGAAGGAAACAGACCCGAGCAAGACCACGGAAACGATCACGGTTAAGATGGCGGTAGCGCCACCTTCGCGCTGTGGACTGTCTTTTCGAAGTATTCGGCACATATTGGTTCCTATTCGATTGCCGTTGGCGGCTGGTTTTGGGAGCTTTTGTTGTGGTGTTGTGAAGCAGGGTGATGGTGTTGACGGCGCAGGAGTTTGTTGACCGTTAGTCACAGGCGCTCCATCCATTTATTTCGTCGAAGGGTTTGTCCGCGAACTCTCCGGCGCCTGGGCCGTCCGCTCCGTCCGCCGTTTGGGGGGTCTCTGGGATCAACATGTCAACCCGTGTTTTGAAAACTCTGTCGTCGAAGACCGAGCTCATAAAGCCGGATCGAGACCTGCTGTGCATTTGCAAACACACAACGAGGGAGTTGCCTCGTGCGAAATCCTGATTCGTTCCAGACATCAAAACTCCTGCGTTGTACTTCACTACCCGCACCGCCGCACGAACGTCAAGGTCGGAGTCGGCACCGTAGAACCTGGCTAAGCAGATGATGTGTTTGGCGTACTCGGATCGAACGGCTCCGAGGCCGGGGTTATTGTTCTCGGTTGTTTCGAATTGTCCCGGACAAACCAACCGTCCGGCTTGGTTTACCGCTGCTCGGCGTGCGACCTCTCGGTTGATCGCTCGAAGTTTCGTGGTGTCGGACAGGACGAAACCGAGATCAATACTTCCAAAAAGCAGGGTCACTAGAAGCGGCAAAACCATGGCGAATTCGACCGCAGCGGCTCCTGCTTCCGCCCGCCGGATTTCAACGCCCTTGAACCAGGAACGAACGGCATGCAACCTTCGACCGGTTTGTGAGATTCCTTTGGACACATTTGGTCTATCGGAGCCTTCGTGCACTTTCTGTAGCCAAAACCCGTGGAAAATCTCGCTCAACGTGACAATTGGTCGTTTGGTCTACTCGCTAGGTCTATCGGCCCAATTTCGATGAACGGTAAGGATTTGCTTAAGTGGCGGTCCGCCGGGGTCGAGACTTCTGTATATGCAATTGCGCAAGACCCATCGTGGCCGGACCGGGTGTCTGAGATGGATCGCCGAAGGGTCTTCTTCCTCCGACGAGTCGAAACGAGACGGTACGTCAATCGCAAAGGGCACGCAAAACCCGAAGCTAAACCCTAAGCGCCGCGAATCGGGCGCCACGATGGTCGAATTTGCCATGATTGCTCTGCCGTTCTTTATGATTATTTTTGGGATCATTGACTTCAGCATTCTAATTTTTGACATGCACTCGGCTAACGCCGGATCCCGAGCGAGCGCCCGCTTCGTCGGCACCGGTGAGTTGGACGCCGCAACCGACTGCACCATGGACTTCAACAGCCACTTCGACGCGTCGCTGCCGGCCCCGTCACCGACGCAGATCGAGAACCTTAAACGAGTTATCTGTATGACGAAGAACCGATCACACCTCGACCCAAACCGCACCCGGATCCTGATTCGTTTTGAAGATACCAACAATCCGGTAATGGCAGCGCCTACGCCGATCAGGGCGGGCAATTCCGTTGTGGTGTGCATGATGACTCGGATCACTTCTCTAACACGGTTGTATAGCTCAATTCTTGATAATCGAGCGATGCACACCACTACTCGCGCCCGACTTGAGGGTGGACAGGGTTTTGAGTACTCGAACCTAACTTCCGGCGGCGAAATGCCGCTCTCTGGTGAAACTTGGTCGGATTGCTACAAGGCACTGGCGCTACCCGACGGTTGGACCCAATCCACAGATCCGGCTGCTCCGTAGCGTCTGTTGGTTCGGTCTATTCGCCTCAAAGGCCAAAGGGCGACTTGAAGATTGGCGAAATCTGTCGGTCAAGGGTTGTTCCCGATATTTGGCGACAGTCACGGACCAGGGTCACTTTGGCGGCAGTTCCAAACAACGATCCAAAATACGGTGACCGGCTCGCCATGAGCCGACTGGCTCAAGCCAGCCGTTCCGGGCCTTTGGAATGTCGAAGCTACTTCCCAGCGCTCATCGGGGTAGCGCTCAAGTGCTAGAGAGCTCTTGCGGTAAGGCTTAATAGCGCCATCATTGAAGTTGTTCCTCAAAAAGTTGCCCCGAATTATTTGACATGGCTGCGCTCAACTTGGTTACCATGATCTGCACATCTAGAGCGGTTGAGGGACGGGCCCGTCGACACCGCGGCAACCAGTGCATTCGCACCAGGTGCCAATGCCCGCACGATGAAAGGAGCACGAGTACCAAGTTGTCCTGAGTATCAGACTGTGCAAACCGAATCAGGTTGCAGCGTTCCACCCCAGTTTCGGCATTTAAACGTTTTGTGCATCGAACCGCCACACATCGAACTGCCATACACCGAACACTGTTTTTCGCTTGACTCGCCAGTCCTTTCGATCGCTTCCAGTTTCCCTTTTAGATTCACTTTCCGCTTCACCATCACTGTTTACCGAGGAGTAAAACAATGTCTGCATCTTGGGGATTCGAAACCCGCCAAATTCACGCCGGCGCTGCACCCGATCCCACCACGGGAGCCCGGGCCACGCCCATCTACCAAACCACCGCCTACGCCTTCCGTGACACCGAGCATGCTGCAAATCTGTTCGGTCTCACCGAGATGGGCAACATTTACACCCGCATTATGAACCCAACTCAAGACGTGCTGGAGCAGCGTATTGCCAGCCTCGAAGGTGGCGTGGCCGCTTTGGTCGTGGCTAGTGGACAGGCCGCAGAAACCATGGCTATTTTGAACTTGGCTGAAGCCGGCGATCACATTGTGGCCAGCGCTTCGCTCTACGGAGGCACGTACAACCTGTTCCACTACAACATGCCAAAAATGGGCATCACCGTGGATTTTGTTGACGATCCCGATGATTTCGACGCCTGGCGCAAAGCCATCAAGCCCAACACCAAAGCCCTGTACGGCGAAATCATTGGTAACCCCAAAGGTGACGTTCTCGATGTGGCCGGCGTCGCTGGTGTTGCCCACGAAAACGGTATTCCGCTCATCGTGGACAACACGTTGGCCACACCGTACCTGTGTCGCCCGATCGAACATGGCGCAGACATTGTCGTACATTCACTTACGAAATTCATAGGTGGACATGGCACTTCCATTGGTGGTTGCATCGTGGATAGCGGCAAGTTTGATTGGTCGGCTTCTGGCAAGTTTCCGATGCTCACTGAGCCTGATCCCAGCTACCACGGCCTGAAGTACTGGGAAGCCGTTGGCCCGATCGCCTACATCATCAAGGCTCGCGTGCAACTGCTCCGTGACTATGGCGCAGCGATTGCCCCGTTCAATTCGTTCCTGCTCATTCAAGGCGCCGAGACGCTAAGTGTACGTATGGATCGTCATTGCGCCAACGCCATGGCAATTGCTACCTACCTTGAGGGCCACCCCGATGTGGAAGTGGTTCGCTATCCCGGTTTGGCTTCGTCGCCATGGAGAACCCAAGCGGAGAAGTACCTGCCCAATGGAGCCGGTGGCATTTTGAACTTCGAGCTCAAAGGTGGCATTGAAGCCGGGCGCAAGTTTGTGGAATCGGTGCAACTCTTCACCCACTTGGCCAATCTTGGGGATTTGCGTAGCTTGATCATTCATCCAGCCAGCACCACGCACAGCCAGTTGAGTGGCGAAGAGCAGCTTGCCACTGGAGTTACCCCGGGCTTGTTGCGTTTGTCGATTGGTCTTGAGACGGTTGCCGACTTGATAGCCGATCTCGAAGTTGGCTTCGCGGCAGCCCGGGCATAAGCCGAACCTCAGCAAGGTACGTACCAATAGCAAAAAAGAGTGGTTGCCGGATCGGATGGTCTGGCAACCATTTCGTAAGCACGCAAAGCAAGATGGCATACGCCCACGGGTAACGCTCAATTCATGCAAGGAAATTTGTGACGAACACCGAAGAAATCGGTCAAACCATTGGACCGTGGCGAACTGTTTGGCGTCCGGGCGACGAGCCTGGCCAACGACGGTTCGCTGAGGTTGGCGATCTTGCCCTTGAGCGTGGAGGGATGCTTCCGAACGTAGTGGTTTGTTACGAGATGTATGGCACCCTCGATGCCAGCAAATCCAACGCCGTGCTCGTCCTCCATGGTTTTACCGCTGATTCGCACGGGGCCGGCCCAACCGGGCCTGGCCACCCTGAGCCGGGTTGGTGGGACGGGGTTATCGGGCCGGGAAAAGGAATTGACACCAACAAGTTTTGTGTGATCGTTCCCAACGCCCTCGGGGGTTGTCAAGGCACTACCGGTCCGGGTCAACTCGCCGAGGACGGCAAACCGTGGGGTTCGCGTTGGCCGGTGACCACGGTTCGTGACATGGTCGAGGCAGAACGTCTTTTGGCTGACGAGCTTGGTATCGAACGCTGGCACGGCACGGTTGGTGTCTCGCTTGGCGGAATGCGAGCGCTGGAATGGGTCGTTGGTTCGCCGGAGCGAGTGGCTCGTGCCGTGATTATCGGTGTGGGTTCCCAAGCCACCGCTGAACAGATCGCCTACCAGGCCATTCAGATGGAAATCATCACATCTGACCCGGAATTTCATGGCGGCGACTACTACGACAAGGGCGATGGTTGCGGACCGGTACGCGGGATGGCTCTAGCGCGCAAGCTCGGACATTTGACGTATCGCAGCGAAATCGAAATGCATCAACGGTTTGGCAATCGTCCCGAAGCGGGGGAGGACCCGCTTTCGCCAGTGCGCGGCACGGGCCGTTTTGGGGTGATGTCCTATTTGAACTACGCCGGCATTCGCTTAGAACGACGATTCGATCCCAACACGTACCTAGCCATTAACGAAGCCATGAACCTGCACGATATTGGTCGTGATCGCGGGGGAGTAACTGCGGCAATGCGCCGGATAACTGCCGAGCTGACCGTGGCTGGTATGGAGGAGGACCGGCTCTATCCGATTCGTCTGCAGAAGATGCTGGTCGCTGAAGCGCCTCGGGCGACCGATTTCCATATCGTTCGTTCAGCGGTTGGCCATGACGCCTTCCTCACCGAAGATGCCACCATGTCGGCGTTGATTGCTCCGGCCTTGAACATGTAGGCCATGAGCCCAGGCTTGAACGGCGTGAACTATCGGTTACGGGCCAGGTTGACCAAACTAGAGAGGTCACGTTTCGGTCAACCCTGAATTTCAACTTCAGGGTTGCTAGGGAGGTGACGATACCTACCTAGTGATCACCCTGTCCGCTCCGAGCCCAAATGAGGATGTTTTGTTGCAGCTTCAGGGTGCCCAATCCGGCTTGCCGATTGGAAAAGGACCCAATGGCGGGACTCGAAGCGAAGCGGA
>JAYTWN010000426.1:0-11672 GCA_043743435.1 Acidimicrobiia bacterium | reverse complement strand
GGACGCCGCTTCCTGCTGCAAAGACCATACGTGTACTTGGCGAAACCGCACAAGCACCGCTCGATGTTCCCTTTGGTGTGCAGCTGCAAACCGATGCTGAAGTTGCCTTCGGTGGTGCTGAGAGCCGTCAGTTCTTTGCTGCAGCGCTTACCTTCCTCGGCATGGGCGGACTGCTCGTGAGCCGCAAGCGCAAAGAAGCCGGTCTTCGCCGCTAACGTCGAAAACAGCTTGTTCCGTAGACACACCGAGCAAGCAACACACATCCCCTGTTTGAGAGGACGGATCAGAAATGGTCCGTCCTTTGCATTTCACCCTCTGTACACGCGCCAGACCAATCGCCCACCACAAAATTACTCGCAACAAGTCAGAGTTGGTGCTGCGAACACCACCAAGAGCTGCGCCCGCCAAAGAACCTTTGATCATGGTCGCACCGTCGAGTGGGCAACGTCCGTTGCTGTGGCGATCATCGATCACATCACCGAGATGCGAGCCCCCTCGCTTCAACATGGTGACGACGGTTGGGCGAATCGTTTTGTGAAGCACTCGCAGTTCTGCATCGGTAATCGAAGTTCCTGGGCGATTTGGCGCCAACGCTGCGCGCCACAACACTTCATCAACCAACAGGTTCCCAAGACCTGCGATAAAGGCCTGGTCCAAGAGAAACGAGCCTCTCCGATCTCAATTCGCATGACTGGGGGCTAAGACTCCTAGATTGATGGGATGACCATGACCGATGCCCAACCCCACGATTTCGTTGCCGAAGCCGTTCCGGCCGGAAAACCTAAGGCAGACAAGGCTCATTGGGCACATCTGTGGGATGAGGTCGTTACGAACAACCTTTGCACCGGATGCGCTGGATGCGTCGTGGCGTGCCCGCATGACGTGCTCGGTTACGATGACACACTCGGGATCTACAAACCGTTCCATTTCGAGGGTGAAGACGGACCTGGCGGGTGTGGACACGGTGAACGCGGTTGCACCAGTTGCACACGAGCATGCCCACGGTTCCGGAGCTGGGAAACCGAAATTGACACTTTCATGTTCAAGCGTGAACGGGAGGACGACGAGGTTGCTGGCATCTCCAAGGACATTATTTTGGCTCGAGCCACCGACAAATACATTCTGGAAAACGGTCAGGACGGAGGGCTCGTCAGCGCGATGTTGATTTTCGCCCTCGAAAAGGGGTACATCGACGGAGCGTTGGTGAGCTTCCTCGAAGGTGACGGCTCGTCATGGAAGGCCATTCCGGGAGTCGCCCGCACCAAGGAAGAGGTTGTGGCGTCCGCTGGATCTCGCTACACGTACTCTGCCAACACCATGGCCTATGCCGAAGCGGTTGGCTTAGGTTTGGAAAAGCTTGCGCTCGTTGGCATGAGCTGCATGTCGAGCGTGCCGAGTGTGATGAATGCGCGCAAGGCCGGAAAGCCAGCTCGTAAGTTCGCGTTAAATATTGGGCTTCTTTGCTCCAAGACCTTTGACGACGCCATTTTTGAAGAGCTCTTCGAGGCCAAGTACGGGCTGAAAAAGCAAGACATGGCCAAGATGAACATCAAAGGCGTTTTCCAGATCTGGATGAAAGACGGCAGCTACCACGAGATCAATCTCAAAGAATGCCACGCTTGGACTCGTTCTGGCTGCATGACGTGCCCCGATTTTGCCGCCGAACACGCTGACATCTCGACGGGTGGCATCGGAGCATTCAACGACTGGACGTTGACGATTATTCGCACCGACGCTGGACGAAAGCTGATGATCGAAATGTTGGAGGCCGGTGTTATCGAAGGGCGCCCGGGCGACGATGATCCGGGAGCTATCGAACTGATGAAGAAGCTGTCAATCGTGAGCCGTCGACGCTGGCCACAAACCGTGAACTTCACCAACCCACGATTGGGAATCCCACCACCAAAACCGAAAGCAGACGTCGTTCCTGCATAAACCGCGCCCCGTCGAGCGACCCAACGTCCCTGAACTCATGAGACGAATGTCACACATACGGTCTGACGACAAAGGTCGGGGGGACCTTGAGGTTTCCCACCAGTGGCCACCAGCAGGTTTCACCATATTGATCAGTACGGTTAGTAAAAAGGTGCATACACCGTATTGTTCGAGGGAATTTCTCACTGCTTGACAAAACTTCAGTCCTTGTTAGAGTTTGTCTCGCCGACCCCTCCCGCCGGGGAAAGCACCTTGGGATGTGGCTTCGGTCTGCCCAGGACGGGCGTGCAAACGCCGGCCAGGAAGCCGTCCGCCGTGGCTTCCTGGCCACCCGCCCATCCTTTCTACCGATACGACGGCTGTCCGGATTCTGTCGAGATGCCATCTCATCGAACCTTCACTGCCCTGCCAGTAACGTTTCGTTGATGAGGATTCTGGTAGTCGAAGATGAACTAGCGATGGCCGGCCTGTTGCAACGAGCCCTCGCCAAAGAAGGCCACGCCGTAGATCTCGCCGCAAATGGCACCGACGCCCTGTGGAGCGCCACCGAAGTCGACTACGACGCCATCGTGCTCGATGCCATGATTCCCGCCCCGGACGGTTTTGAGGTTTGCCGACAACTGCGCGATCGCAAGCGCTGGGCGCCGATCATCATGTTGACCGCCCGCGATGGCGTGGAAGACCGCGTACGCGGGCTCGACTCTGGAGCAGACGACTACCTCACAAAGCCTTTTGCGCTTGCTGAACTCTTTGCGCGCTTACGATCAGTAAGTCGACGAGACCCCGCCCCCCGCCCCACCGCACTTGTTGTTCCCGATCCACTGGGCGACTTGGTGGTGGACCCGGCAACTCACGGCGTACAACGCGGGGAAACTCCCGTGGATTTGTCCCCAACAGAGTTTGCTCTGCTCAGCCACCTGGCCAGAAATCAAGGGCGTGTCGTAAGCAGATCCGAAATCATCGAACACGTTTGGGACTTCGCCTACGACGGCACCTCCAATGTGGTTGATGTGTACGTGCGTTACGTTCGCGACAAAATCGACCGACCCTTCGGCACGTCAACAATCGAAACCGTCCGCGGCGTCGGTTACGTGATTCGCACTCCACGGGAAACGCTCGATGTGCACACCTCTAACGCGAACACTCGCGATACGAACGTCGCAAGCGCATCCGCGCGCTCCTAGCGCGCGCAGTCTTTCCAGCGCTTTGATGCACGTTCTTCAGGCTGAGGCCCCATCCAGAACCAAACGCTGGAAGCCATCCCTGCGCATTCGGCTCACCGGCCTCTTCGTTCTTGCGGCAACGCTCCTGGTATCTGCCGGCTCACTGCTACTGATGAACGATCAACGCCGAAATGCCGATGAACTTGTCACCCGTTCGCTTTATAAACGTATAGATGAAATTGTCTCCACTATTGACCGGACAGGAGAATTCCCAAAAAGCGAAAGCTATGCGCAGCTAGTCAATCAGTTCGGACTCGCCGTAAACCTCTCTCCCATTCTCCAAAACTTCTCGCTCCTCACCTCGGAGCAAGTGCGTTTTGCCTTCAACCAGGGCCAGCTACAAATCGATATGGTCCTTCCAGTACTAGGCACCCCCGGCCGCGTGTTGGCCTTGAAGCGAACGATTCGTGAAAGCACGCTCGTTGTAGTGGTTGGCTCTTCGCTTGACCTCACTAAGGAAGCAAGAAGCCGTCTCATTCTTACCCTTACCCTTGGCGGGCCCGGCCTCGTGCTGCTCCTTGGGCTGGCAGGCTGGCTGCTCTCCGGCGCCGCATTGCGACCCGTCAAACGAATGGCTGATGAAGCAGCTTCCATCACTCGCGCCGATACGGGACGCCGACTGCCCTTACCTAACCGACAGGACGAAATCACCTACTTAGGTTCGACGATTAACTCGATGCTTGATCGCCTTGAGCTTTCGTTTCGTCGAGAACAGTCCTTCGTTGATGATGCCAGCCATGAACTGCGCACTCCTCTCGCCATTTTGAGAGGAGAGCTTGAGCTGGCCCAGATTCACCCGGGCGACCCGTCTGAAACCCAAGACACGCTTCGCCGAGCACTTACCGAAGTTGAGCGACTCTCCCGACTCGCTGAGCACCTCTTGGTAGTAGCGAGGGCGGGGTCGGCTCCGTCACAGCCTTTGGCGTATTGTGATGCCTTACGGGTCACGCAGGAAGTCGCCGCCAGAATGGCCGCTGAAATTCCCGCTGGCATAGAGCTCACTGTTTCAGGGGTTGAGCATCGTGTCGGCATAGACGAGGCAAGTTTGAGCCAGATCATTGAGAACTTGGTGCGCAACGCCACACGATTTGCGCGCGGACACGTTGCCGTGATCATTGCCGAATCAGCGGATCGAGTGGCGCTAGCCGTTGGCGACGACGGCCCCGGATTTCCACCCGAGTTTTTGCCGGTGGCGTTCGAACGCTTCTCAGTAGCCGACCCGGCACGAACCAGAACCTCGAGCAGTGGCACGGGGATTGGATTGGCCATCGTACGTTCGGTTGCCGAACGAGCCAATGGATCGGTGAGCGCGCATAACAATACGAATGCGCTCGGAGCCACAGTTACCGTCATGCTCCCGCGAGTCATCTAAAGTCCGGACTCGGGACAAATCTTGAAAAGTCCGGACTCGGGACAAATCTTGAGGAGCCCTGTCCCTATGCCCAAGCCAGTCCGCCTCACGACCAACAGCGATACATTGCGTCAACTCCAAGTAGACATCGAGGGCTGCCGGGTGTGCCCGCGATTGGTGGCATGGCGAGAGCAGATTGCTATTGATAAGCGCGCCTCGTTTCGCGACGACACCTATTGGGGCCGGCCGGTTTCTGGGTTTGGCGATCCAGCCGCACACGTTTTGGTCTTGGGTCTCGCCCCTGCAGCCCACGGCGCCAATCGCACCGGACGAGTGTTTACCGGTGATCGCTCAGGCGACTGGCTGTATCGAGCCATGCACAAAGCAGGGTTCGCCAACCAACCAAACTCGACCGACCGCAACGACGGGCTTGTGCTGAACAACGCTTGGGTTAGTGCTGCGGTCCGTTGCGCACCACCGGACAACAAACCCTCCACCGAAGAGCGGGATCAATGTCGCTCGTTCTTTCAACGAGAAACTTCTCTCCTCCCTAACGTCAACGTCGTAGTCGCGCTTGGTAAGTTTGCCTACGACGTGGCACTCAAGGAGTTCGATGCTCTCAGCAAGCCCAAGTTTGGCCATGGCGTCGAAGTTGTCATTGAACCTCGTAGTGAGGATGTTGTTGCGACTTCCGGTCAACGAACCTCGACGAAAAGCTCTGCGGGCCTCGTACCTCAACGTCTGACCATTCTTTGTTCGTTTCATCCGAGCCAGCAGAATACCTTCACCGGAAAACTCACCGAACCCATGATCGATGACGTCTTCGCCCGAGCCCACGATCTCGCTTTCGGTAAAGACTTTGACAAGGGGTTCGATAGAGATTCCCCGGACAACTAACCACTCTTTCCGGCAGGCTGGAATCCGCGTTATCGAGACAAAAAGAACTATTCGGTTTCATTCCACTCTCACGAACAAGCGACAAGAATGGGGTCATGGAAACAACGAACACCAATGGCGTAAGTGAAGAAACCGGCCCCGGGGATTTTCAGGCTATGACCACTGATCGAATCCTTCCCACGCCAGACAGCCCCTCAGCGTACGCAAAGCCCACCAACGTCGCCGAGACGGAACAGCAACTTTGGGACACGCCCCAAGCAGCTTCGGTCGCGACGGCCTCCACCGCTGCATGGAATCCAGCGACCCAGCCAGCCCAGCCCTCAGTACCTCCGGCGAGTCCGGTTCCCTCCATGACCCCATGGACCGCGGCAACACCGGTTCCTCCAACGACAATCCAATGGCCCGGCGGCACACAGCAACGTGAATCAGAACAACAGCAATCAGAGCAACGACAGTCGGCACCTCAGGGTTCATCTTACCCGGACACCTCACCGTCGTCACAAGGGCCAAACGGTTCGACAACACTGGCAAAGAAGTCAGGGTGGGTGAAGCCTGCACTCATCGGCGGACTCGTAGGTGCGCTTACCAGTGGGGCGATCCTAGGTGGGGTTCTGGCCAGCACACGAAACACCAACAACGAAAGCAAGCAAATCACGCAAGCAAGCTCGAGTACTGGCAGCACTGCGGCCGTCGTCGCACCTCAGGTTGGAGCAACCAAAGTTGTTCCTGCTCTCGCCACATCAACCGGTCAGGCGGACGTTCCCCGAATCGTAAGCGAGCTTTCTAAAAGTATCGTGACCATCAACACCAAAGGATTCCCCAGTGCTGACCTGTTCGGCTCGTCCCAAGTACCGGAGGGTGCGGGCACCGGAATCGTCTTGACCAAAGATGGCTTTGTTCTTACCAACGCCCATGTGATCGCCGACGCGCAAACTATTAAGGTAACCGTCCCCGGAGGAAAGACCTGCCAAGCCGACGTGGTCGGGCGAGATCGCAACAATGATGTTGCCGTGGTCAAGTGCCGCAACGTGACCGATTTTGTCCCGGCAGCCTTGGGCAAGTCCGGCGACATGAAAGTTGGCGAATCCGTCGTTGCCATCGGAAACGCTCTCGGCCTTGAAGGCAATCCCACCGTTACCACTGGCATTCTCTCTGCCACTAACCGGTCTCTAGAGGGCGATGGCGAGCGCCTCACGGGTCTGCTACAAACGGACGCCGCCATTAACCCCGGCAACTCCGGTGGACCACTGGTGAACGCTCGAGGTCAGGTCGTGGGCATGAACACGGCGATCTATCAAAACACCAACAACATTGGTTTTGCTATCCCGATTGATTCGATCTTGCCCATTGTTGAAAAGATCCGCTCAGGCGAGATTGGAAAACCGAAAACGTTCCTTGGGGTTACTACCCAAACGATGGATTCGGCGATCCAGAAGCAGTATTCGCTGGGAACAGACAAGGGAGCGATCGTGGTGGATGTAACGGTTGGATCGCCAGCGCAGAATGCCGGTCTTCAGCGCGGTGACATCATCACCAAGTTTGACGGGGTTTCCATCACCGATAACAAGCAGCTTGGCGAACAAGTGCGCAAACACAAGGCCGGCGACGTGGTGGACATGACCTTCATGCGAGGCAGCCAATCCATCAACTCTAAAGTCACGCTCGGCAGCGCATTATCGGACGTGTAGGTGCCCAACTCTCTGAGTTTGTACTCTTCTGGAACGGTCCTCGGATTGTAGAAATTCGAACTTTCGGTCCGGTGATTTCGGCCTGATCTGAGGAAAAACGTCGAACGGTCGTCTTCTCAGCAAACTATGGAAGCGATTGCGATACTGTTGGGATTGTTCAGGCCTGGTGTACCCATCCGTCGGGGTATACCGGGCCTGAGCCCTTTCACAAGCCTGCTGGCCGACGAACCTCTGTATGTTCGCTGTTCCTCCGGGTTTGGTGCCCGGATGGTGTTGCGGTTTGGTGTTCTGGTTGGGGTTGGCGCACGGCGTTGCTAGCGTGGAGGCATGGCGAAAAAACCGGTCGCACCCACCTCGACGACCATCATTTTGGTGCGCCACGGACAAACCCCCACCACTGGCATCAAGCTCCCTGGGCGAGCCAAAGGTTTACACCTGTCCGATGTTGGAAACGCTCAGGCAGCCGCCGTGGCCGAGCGCCTCGATGCGTTGAAGCGAATTGATGCAATTTACTCATCACCCCTCGAACGAGCCCGAGAAACCGCAGCACCGACGGCGAAGCGTCGAGCCATGAGCGTCACCATTAACAAGGGCTTGCTCGAATGTGAATTTGGCGATTGGACCGGCGCAGATTTGAAGGATCTGTACAAGCTTCCGGAGTGGCCAACCGTGCAGCGTTACCCCTCCGGTTTTCGCTTTCCCAACGGCGAGTCTTTCACCGAAATGCAGACGCGAATCGTAAGTGCACTTGCCATCTTGAAGGAGCGTCATCTTGGCGGAGTTGTGGTGTGTTTTAGCCATGCTGATCCCATTAAGGCCGCGGTTGCCGATGCACTTGGAACGCATCTCGATTTGTTTCAACGAATTTCGATCAGCACCTGCTCGGTTACGGCCATTACGTACGGCTCAATGGGACCCAACGTGCTCACGGTGAACGATACCGGTGCACTCGGAAAATTGGCGCCATCATGAGCCCAATAGCCACAGAAGAATCCGTAGTGCGTGATGGGAGAACCCTGTGAGTACCTTCGAACTAGAAGCCGTTGATCGATTCGTTGTCGGCACTATTGGCATGCCCGGCGAGCGCACCTTCTTCTTTCAAGTGGCCGCCCCACGGGTTTTGCTTTCGTTCAAGGCCGAAAAAGTACAAGTGGTTGCCCTCGTGGATGCACTGTCGAAAATGCTCAAAGATATTCCGCCTGCCACCGTCGAGGAACCTCCGGCAACGTGGTCACCGCTTGACCTTCCCGTGTTCAATGAATGGCCCGTTGGATCAATCGGTATTGGCTATGAGGGCACTACCGATCGGTTGGTAATCGTTCTCGAAGAAATGACGCAAACCGGTGAAGACAGCAGCGAGGCACGGTTCTTTTTGACTCGCCCCCAAGCCGTTACCTTTGCTGCGAATGCTCGCAACATTGTTAGCGCCGGCCGTCCAACCTGTGTGCTGTGCAATGCCTCCATCGACACTGATGGCTACACTTGCGCCTGCTACAACTAAGACCCGCTCGTGCCTTCCCCCAAAGACCGATCGTCATTCGTTTCCGCCAGTTCGAACCCCACCGACGCGCCCATCGCCAACGGCTCCGAAGAACCATGCGAAGCAACTCCCATGATCGCTGACAACGTCCCTGACAACGCCCCTGATGAGGTCACTGTCGCTGCCGCTGACGTAGTTGCTCTCGACGTGCTCCGTGACGGAGCCATGTCCATTGATGGTCGGATGCCGTGGAGTTCAAATGCCACGTTCTTGGTCACGTTGTCGTTTGAGAGCGACGAATCTCTTGATGAAGCCTTAGCCGCGGGCCGGGCCGTCAAGGCCATCTACAAACCCCACAAAGGTGAACGGCCGCTGTGGGATTTTCCAAGCGGGCTCTACCAACGTGAAGTGGCCATGTACGAACTGGCGGCGTTTCTCGGGTGGGACGTGATTCCTCGCACGGTATTGCGTGATGGCGATTTTGGTGTTGGTTCGGTCCAGTTGTTTGTGGATGCCGATTTCGATCAGCACTATTTCACGTTGATGGAAGCGATGGATACGCGAAAGGTCCTGTTGCCTTCGCTGCGCACGTTGGCCACGCTCGATCTTTTAGCCAACAACGCTGATCGAAAAAGTGGGCATGTTCTTGTTGATGGCAACGATGGGATTTGGGGCATTGATCATGGCCTGTGCTTCCATGAAGAGTTCAAGCTTCGAACTGTGATGTGGGATTTTGCTGGGGACCGAATTCCCAAACTGCTGTCTTTAGATATCGCTCGCCTGGCCGACGCCACCCCCGGTTCGCTTGGACCTCTCGATGAACTACTCGACGGCAAAGAGATACGCGTACTTATCGAACGAGCTCGAAAGTTGGTTCGCAAACCCACCTTCCCGGCGCCTCACTCAGATTACGCCTACCCCTGGCCCATGGTCTGATTCATCTGCTGTTTGGGCCAACGTAGGCCGTCACGAAAAGATGAACACCTTGCTGCCAGCGGCCTTGCGCGTTCACGCTCTTCGGTCCATCGTTCTATTCCATCGTCCTAATCCGCCGGCACAGCAACCAGCGAAGCATCCAATTCGTCAACGATCAGGTTTCGTTGTTCCGAGCGGTTGATTGCTTCAGAACTCTTGGCAGGAAGTCGAAGTCCGCTCACGATGGCCACCCCGATGATCATGACGGCTGCGCCAATCAGCTCTGCTGCCACCGGCCGTTCCTTGAGAAACAACCAGGCCGAACTGATACCGAAGAACGGCACGAGCAGCGAGTACGGGGCAACTTCGGAAGCTGGGCGCGAAGCAAGAAGCTTGCTCCACAAACCGTATGCACCGATAGTACCTACATAGGCTGCGAATAACACTCCGTACACAGCCTTGAGCGGCACCTGATGAAACGAAGCACTGATCTTTGCTCCTCCGTCGACCAGAAACGACAGCGCCAACAAGGGAACCGGCGCAACCGCGGAAGCCCAAACAATGAGCGCAAAGGGTTCGCTACTGCGCGCTTTTCGTGTGGTGATGTTGGAGCAGGCCCAAAACACCGAACCGGCGACGCAAAGCCCGAGTGCGCTCCACGGTGTGGCTTTTGCTCGATTCGCGGCGATCACCCCGAGCCCGGCGAAGGCCACCACCATGCCGATGACGTGCCGGCGCTGTAATTGCTCGCAAAGAAACGAAACCGCGAAAAGCACCGTCCACAAGGCTTGCATTTGCATCACGATTGACGCCAAACCGGCAGGCATTCCGTTGTGCATAGAAACGTAGAGCGAGCCGAACTGGCCCACTCCCATGAACATGCCCACACCGATAATAGAGCGCCACGCCACCTTTGGGCGCTTGATGAACAACACCGCCGGTATGGCCACGGCCGCAAAACGAAGCGCCGCAAACAGCAGAGGTGGAAACTGCGCAATCCCGTAGCGGGCTGGCACAAAGTTATATCCCCAAATAGCAGCCACCAGCACTGCCAACCATCGTTCCTTCAACGTCACCCGTCTAGGTTACTGGCGAGCGATCAATACGAGGTACCGATTCGTTGTGACCTCTTTGTTGAAGCCGACGGGCACCTTCTCCGCTTCGCTTCAAGTCCCGGCAGGGGTTCTTCACGAAACGGGAAGCCGGCTGAAAAACCCGATGGTATTGCCGGGTACAGGCTTTGTGTTCAGTAGCTGAAACGATTTTGTCACCGTTTCAGCTAATGACTTTATTCAGATACCGATTTCATCAGCAAGGAGGCTTAAGAGCCCAGAAGGCCTTACGGAAGGGTAACTGCGCCCATGTCGGCACCCTGCACGAGTTTGGCAAACTTGGCCAACACGCCCGAGGTGTAACGAGGTTCTGGAAGTACCCAATCGGCACGACGGGATTCGAGCACGGCTGGGTCAACCAGTACGTCGAGTGATCGGTTGGGTACGTCAACCCGGATGATGTCGCCATCGCGAAGAAAGGCGATTGGTCCACCGTCGACCGCTTCGGGAGCGACGTGGCCAATGCAGAAGCCCCATGTTCCACCGGAGAAGCGACCATCGGTAATAAGCGCGCAGTCTGATCCACGTCCGGCACCTTTGAGTGCACCGGTGATGGCCAACATTTCGCGCATACCCGGTCCGCCCTTAGGACCTTCGTAGCGGATTACGAGCACGGTACCCGGCTTGATGTCACCGGCCAGGATGGCGTCCATGCAGGGATCTTCGCCTTCGAACACGCGGGCTGGTCCTTCAAATTGCAGTTGCTCTTTGGTGAGTCCGGCAACCTTGACCACGGAGCCTTTAGGAGCGAGTGAGCCGTGCAGAACAACAATGCCCGCATCGGCGTGAATGGGGTTGGAGAGCGGACGAATCACCGTGCCGTCTGGTGCGGGCGGATTGTGCGCCTCAAGTTCGGTTCCTAGGCTACGACCGGTAACGGTCATCACGTCGCCGTGCAGTAGGCCAGCATCGAGAAGGTGTTTCATGACGACGGGAATGCCGCCAATGTTGTCGATATCGGTCATGTGGAAGCGTCCACCCGGCTTGGTATCAGCGATGTGCGGAATACGCTGTCCCACACGGTTGAAGTCTTCAAGCTTGAGATCAACACGGGCTTCGTGGGCGATGGCG
>JAYTWN010000425.1:0-11824 GCA_043743435.1 Acidimicrobiia bacterium | reverse complement strand
CATGGTGTCGTAACCGTCGGGAAGCGAAGCAATCAGATCGTGAATTCGGGCAGCGGAGCAAGCTGCCTCAATCTCGGCCATCGTGGCCAACGGGCTGGCGTAGCGAAGATTGGCTGCAATGGTGTCGTGAAACATGTGAGCATCCTGGGTGACCACGCCAATGGATTCGCGGAGCGATTGAATGGTCACGGAACGTACATCGTGACCGTCAATAGTAAGTGCACCTTTGATTACGTCATAAAGGCGTGGTATCAACGAAGACAATGTGGTCTTGCCTGCGCCGCTGGGGCCCACAACAGCCGTCATGGTTCCCGGTTCTGTAACGAACGAGAGATCTTTTAAGACCCAAGCCGAAGGGTCATTCGAAAGCCCAGTGACCAACGACGGACCGGTTTCCAGAGAGGCGACCGAAACTTCCGATGGCGCCGGGTAGCGGAACCAGACGTGTGATGCCTCGACTCGAGCGCCTCCACCAACGTGTGCTGGCAGTGGACGAGCCGAAGGTGCATCAACGATTGAAGGTTTCGCATCGAGCACTTCAAAGATCCGCTCAAAGCTCACGAATGCCGTGGCGAAATCCACCCGGGCGCTGGCCAAATCGGTGAGCGGACCATACAGACGGCCAATCAACGCCGCCATAGTGAGAACCGTCCCGAGCTTCACCGAGCCATCGACCACCGAGCGTGCACCCCACCAGTACACGGCTGCGGTACCAATAGAGGAAACCATGGTGAGTAACAGTCCAAACGTGACGCCAGTAATCGCTCGTTTCACACCAACTGCAGCAACCCCGTCGGCAGATTTGGCGAACTCGGTTGACTCCACCTCTGGGCGGCCGAACAGTTTTACCAACAACGCACCAGACACATTGAAGCGCTCTGTCATGGTGGCGTTCATCGCGGCGTTCAACGTCATTTGTTTACGTGCTGCTTTTTCCTGAACCTTGCCTACCCGCTTGGAACCAATGATCAACACCGGCACCACGATTAGCGAAAGTAGCGTGACCTTCCAAGACAAAGCAAGAAGCACACCTATGGTTATGACTACCGAAAGGGCATCGATCATCACCGTACGCAGCGTGAAGGTGAAGGCCTGTTGTGCACCAATCACGTCGTTGTTCACTCGGCTCATCAGCGAACCCGTTTGAGTGCGAGCAAAAAAGCCGATCGGCAAACTCTGTACATGGGTGAACAGTTGCTTGCGAAGGTGCGCAATTAAACCCTCACCAATTCGTGCCCCATACCAACGAATCACTAAATTAATCAGTGCACCTACAAATGCCACAGAAATCGTGATGATCGTGAGCACGTTGATCAGATGGCGATCAGCTTTGCCAATCCCGTCGTCGATGAGGCGTTTCATGACCAGCGGTGGCACCACACCAAACACGGCACTCACCACAGACAGGGCCAGGTATCCAAACAAGATTCCTCGGAACGGTTGCGCGAAACCCCAAGCTCGTCGCAATGTTTGGCGATCAATGGGTTTGGCCGGAGCCGACATTTCTGGGTGAAACCGATGCATGTGAAGCCAGGTGCTTTCTAAAAAATCGGGGTGGCGTTGCCAACGTTTTTACTGCACGACGGCGTTGCAAACTTCGATCCTCCAGGGTAGAGCCGGGCCACCCGTATCGAATGGGTCTTGCGTCACAATCGCGAATCGGCGAGTGCCGTGCGCAACTGAAAATTCCCAACGAATCACAAAATTCTGCTTCGACCCAAACCAGCTGGCCAAATGCTCGGAATCGAGGCAGTGGTACGCAGTCGGAGCGACACAAAGCGCGTCACCTGCACTAACGTCTAACAGCCCAATAATGAAGGACATCGGTTGACGGTTCACCCCGAACTTGCCAGCGAGCAGGCGTACATCACGTTTGCTTATGACTGCCTGGAGCGTATGCGTGGCGCCGCGCGCCAACTCCAGTACATCGTCGAGACCGGTCCCGGTGGAACGCACCAGGCCCGCTTCGAACGCGACGTCGCCGAAGACCAGGCCCTCATCCGTCTCACCCGGCTGCAGTTAGGCGCTGAATCACTGATTTTCGGCCGCATCGATCGCCTCGCCACCGACGGATCCACCACCGAGCAACACACCGAGCCCACCGAGCCTGAACGCTTCTATATCGGTCGTCTCCCCGTTTCCGACGCCGAACAAAACCCCATTGTGATCGACTGGCGTGCCCCGGTCGCTGAGGCGTTTTATCGAGCCACCGGCCGCAACCCCCTCGGTCTCGAACGTCGCAGGCACTTTGCCACCGAAGCCGAAAGCCTTCTCTCGATTGACGACGAAGTGTTCACGGTCGAGCGACTCACCCGAGACGGCGGCCAGGGGCTCGTGGGTTCCGGTGCGCTCCTCGCTGCATTGGGCAAAGCTCGAACCGGTCACATGCGCGACATCGTCGCCACCATCCAATCCGAGCAAGACGAAATCATCCGCGCCGAACTGCCGGGTGTTCTTGTTGTGCAAGGGGGCCCAGGTACCGGTAAAACCGCCGTGGCGTTGCACCGTGCCTCCTACCTTCTCTATACCCACCGTTTTCCTTTGGAACGCCAAGGTGTGCTCGTCGTCGGCCCGAACCGTCACTTCATTCGTTACATTTCCCGCGTGCTCCCTGCCCTGGGTGAAAACGGCGTGGACCTGGCCGGTATTGAAGACCTGTTCCCCGATGTCACCGTGACCGCCCGCGACCGCAACGAGGTGGCCACGGTCAAGGGCGATTTGCGGATGGGCAAGTTCATTCGCAGGGCCGTAAGCACCCGTCAACGCCATATTCGCGACGGACTCACTGTGGGGTTTGGTTCTTCCGAGCTCCCCGTAAGCGCCGCCGAATTGGCTGAAATGGTTGCCGTGGTCAAGCGGGCCCATCGGGTGCACAATGCCAGCCGCAAACACCTCCAATCGCTGCTGGTCGACCGTTTGTATGCCCGGTACAAAGCCAACATGGCACGTTTGGGTAGAACCGAAGAGGGCGACGGTGTACTGGCGTTTGCTGATTTCTCGCACCAAATCAAACGTCACGAAACGGTGAAAGCCGCACTCGATCGCATGTGGCCACTCCTCACCCCGCAAATGCTGGTCCATGATCTGTTTAGCGCCACCCCGCTGTTGCGCTCTGCCGGCAGAGATCTGCTGACGGAAACTGAACAAGATTTGCTGTTCCGGGCACGGTCCGCCTCCCTCGACGATATTGGCTGGACTTCACTCGACATTCCCCTTCTCGATGAGGCTTGGCAGCTGCTTGGTCCCCTCCCCAAATCGGCCCAAACCACCACGGCTGCGCATGGGCTACCCACTCCGCCAACCCACGTCAATGGCGAAGTGGTTCCGGCCGAAGAAGGCATCCGTACCTACGGGCACATCATCATCGACGAAGCCCAAGATCTCAGCCCTATGCAGCTGCGCATGGTGGCCCGTCGATCGCTTTCGGGTTCGATGACCGTCGTCGGCGACATTGGTCAGGCCACAGGCATGTGGGCGCCAACCGACTGGGATCAGGTCCTGGCCTACCTTCCCCAAAAACGCCCGGGCCGCAGTGTGGAACTCACCGTCGGCTACCGCACGCCTGCCGAAATTATGGCCCTGGCAAAGCAAGTTCTGGCCGTTGCCGCGCCTGAGCTGACGGTTCCAACCTCGGTTCGTTCAACGGGTGAGGCTCCCGTGTTCCACTCCGTCTCAGCTGGGGTTTCACTGAGCGATGCCGTGGTCGAAGCGGTTCGGAACCTTCGAGCTACCCTCGGCGCCGGAACCATTGGCGTCCTCAGCCCTGACAAGCCCTTCGCCGAAGTTGAAGCCGCCCTCAAAGCCGGTGTGGCCGAAATGGACCCGAGCGCGCTGCTGGCCGACGGGGTTACCCTGCTGCCGGTCCGCTCCGCCAAGGGCCTCGAATTCGACGGTGTGATCGTGATCGAACCGGCCGAAATCGTCAACGAATCCGCCCAAGGCCTGCGAGCCCTTTACGTTTCACTCACCCGCGCCACTCGTTCGCTCACGGTTGTTCACGCCGAACCGCTCCCCGATTGCGTACAACCCGTCGACTATGCCTCTGACCCCGCATTCGCCTCCTTGTTCGCGGAGTCGCCGGATGGGTCTGTTGAAACAGTTGATGGCCTTGATCGGATTGGAAAGGTCGATCTGAATCCGGCTGATTCCGTTTCGCTGAACGGCGGACCCCACGTCCCCGTGGCAATTCCACCCTCGGGCGCCCCCGTCAACGGCCAAGAGGCCACGGAACTAGACGCCGATTCAGCTGTGGCCCATTTGGCTGGAGCTGATGCTCAGATCGTCGATCACAACGTCAACGGACACTTTGACGGACAACTCGACGGAACTCCCGCTCCAACGGTTGGTTCCGTGCAAGTTCAACCAGAGATTCCTTCTGCCGACGAGCCCTCGCAAGGTTCCTTCTCCTTCTAACGAGGCGTTCTGCGCATGGCTTTTGATCTTGAAAACCTGCCGGAATCATTCGCTGAATTTGTCACAACGAGGCATTTAGCCACGTTGACCACACTGCGTGCCGATGGAACGCCCCACGTTTCCCCCGTTGGCTTCTCCTTCGACCCCGTCACTCATATCGCTCGGGTGATCGCGTCGGCTGGCACGCAAAAGGTTCTCAACATTGAACGGGCTGGGCACGGCGGGCATGGTGGGCTTGGTGCTTCGGTGGTGATCTGCCAAGTTGACGGTGGCCGCTGGATTTCTCTCGAGGGTAAAGCTGTGGTGACCGCCGATCCCGAGCGAGTGGCCCAAGCGTGCTTGCGTTACGAAGCCCGCTACCAAGCACCTCGGCCAAACCCCAAGCGAGTGGCCATCGAGATCGACGTCGAACGGATCCTCGGCCGGCTCAGCTGAACAGAGAAAAACCACCCAAACCCACCACCCAACCCGACCCTCCCCCTGGTTGGGTGGCCTAGTTGGGTGGTTTCTCAATCTGAGAGGCCGTGCTAGATTTTCGGTGCTTCGATGAAGGAGCTGCCACGAGCCTCTGCGCTGTGAGCATTCGACCCAGCGGTTCCGCCTGCAACATGGCAACCGGCTGAGGCTGGACCGCTCTGGTCCCCTTCTTTAGTTCGTCCTGGTTTCGGGGTGCCCCAATTAACCGCTATGCTTATCGGCTGCTTTACCAACTACTCGGAAAGTCCTGTTCTCATGAAGACCTTCAGCCCAAAAGCGGCCGACATCACCCGGGCCTGGCTCGAAATTGACGCGACCGACCTCACCCTTGGCCGTTTGGCCACCGAGGTTGCTTCACGCCTCCGCGGCAAGCACAAGCCGATCTTTGCTCCCCACGTTGATACCGGTGACTTCATCATCATTGTCAACGCCGACAAGGTCTACTTGAACCAAAAGAAGGCTGGCGAGAAGCTCTACCAGAAGTACTCCGGTTACCCAGGCGGCCTCAAGAGCCGTTCTTATGCCGAGTTGTTGGATACGAAGCCAGAAGAAATGATCCGCATCACGGTTCGAGGCATGCTTCCAAAGAACACCCTTGGTCGCCAGCAGTTGAGCAAATTGAAGGTGTATTCCGGCCCCACGCATCCCCATGGCGCGCAGGGTCCAGTAAAGCTCGAACTCCCACAGGCCCGCAAGGCCTCCTGATACCGGATTTGTTAGGAGCAACCGTGTCTAAGCCTCTCGTTCAAACCACTGGCCGCCGCAAGCGCGCCATCGCCCGAGTTAGCCTTCGTGCTGGCACCGGCAAAATCACCATCAACGGCCGCACCCTTGAGGAGTACATCCCTTCGGAACTGCTTCGCATGATCGCCGTCGAGCCACTCCGTCTTACCGAAACCCGTGAAACCTACGATGTTGACGTAACTATGGATGGCGGCGGAATTTCTGGTCAAGCTGGCGCTTTGCGTCTCGGTATTGCCCGTGCCCTCGTTGAGCTTGACCTCGAGCGTCGCCCAGCCCTCAAGAAGGCCGGCTTCATGACTCGTGACGATCGCAAGAAGGAATCGAAGAAATACGGTCTCAAGAAGGCCCGTAAGGCTCCGCAGTACTCCAAGCGTTAATCAGGTTTCGAAAAACCGGCGGACTGCTTTTCGAGCGGTCCGCCGGTTTTTTCATTTGTTGCATCACATCTTTTAGGAGTTACATGTCGCTGCGTTTTGGAACCGATGGAGTACGCGGTTTGGCCAACGCCGAACTCACCCCAGAACTCACCTTGGCCTTGGGTCGGGCAGCCGCTCGGGTTTTTGGTGCCAGCGCGCCTGCAGAAACCCGTCCCCGGATGTTGATTGGTCGCGACACTCGTCAATCTGGACCCTTGTTAGCTGCTGCGCTCACGGCCGGGTTGTGTGCCGAGGGCTTTGACGTGGTTGATCTCGGCGTGCTGCCAACACCTGGCGTGGCGTACGCGTCGGTGCTGGCGAATTGTCCGGCGGCCATGATTTCGGCGTCGCACAACCCCTTTGGTGACAACGGCATAAAGTTCTTCTCTTCCGGGGGACGCAAACTTCCCGATGACGTTGAAGAACACATCGAAACCGAATTGGATCGTCTTTTGGCGGTCTCCGCTGATGCGGCCGGGCATGATTCCGACGTGAAAATTGGCGCCGCCGTTGGTTCAATGATCAGCGACCCTACTGATTATGAAGGACTGTACCGCGAGAACCTTTTGGGGGCTTTGGAGGGTCGTCGCCTTGTTGGGATGAAGGTGGTGCTTGATTGCGCGCATGGGGCAACTTCACGCGTTGCGCCTGCGGTGTTTAGGGCTTTGGGTGCCGAAGTGATTGTGTTGGCTGATCAACCCAATGGCCTCAACATCAACGACCATTGCGGATCGACCCACCCCGAAGCCCTTCAAGCTGCGGTTGTCACCCATGGAGCGCATGCTGGGTTTGCGTTCGATGGTGACGCCGACCGGATGCTGGCCGTGGATCACACCGGCACCCTGGTCGACGGGGATCAGCTCATGGGGATGACCGCACTGGATCTGCATAGCCGAGGGCAGTTGCGGGAAGACACCCTGGTGGTGACGGTTATGAGTAATCTCGGTCTCAAAATCGCCATGAAAAAAGCGGGAATCAAGATCGTGGAAACCGCCGTTGGTGATCGTTACGTGCTCGAAGCCCTCAATGAGGGGAGCTACTCGCTGGGAGGCGAGCAATCGGGGCACATTATTCTCACTGACCGGGCGTCGACGGGCGACGGAACCCTCGCGGCGTTGGTCGTGGCCGATTTGGTCATGCGTTCGGGCGAAACCCTGGCTGACCACGGAATGGTCATGACCCGGCTTCCCCAGGTTTTGAAGAACGTGAAGGGCGTCGATCGGGCGCGGTTGGAAGGCGCCGCGGGGTTGTGGGATGCCGTGAAGGCGGCGGAGGCCGAGTTGGGAGAAACTGGGAGGGTGTTGCTGCGACCCAGCGGAACCGAACCCCTGGTGCGCGTAATGGTGGAAGCACCCACTGCCGAAATTGCCAACGACGTTTGTGACCGCCTGTGCGAAGTGGTCAAAACCGAACTGGCCCTTTCATAGATTTCTCAGCGCATTGGATCGCAGATTGAGCGGCCGGACCTGAGCCACGTCATCACGATTCGCGGAGTGTGTTGGATGATCGTGAACATCGACGAGTTCGCAGGTGCCAGGGCGAAGTTGCGTTCGAACCTTGGATCGTTGTCAAGTATTGGTGCGTAAGGGGGCTGCTGCGCGATGTCCGCACTGCGAATGGCGATCCATGCGCAAGACCCGCACATTTCGCATGATATGTGGGTAATCCGGCTGGGTCGGGAGCGTGATCCCGGGCGGCTGTGGTGGTTCAGTCGGCTATGGGTCGAGTGGATTAGCGGTCGAGATATGTTCAGCTCGTGCGGTGTCAAGCAGACGATCGTCTGCGGAGGCCATTACCGTGACCTTGCCCGCGAGGGCGGCGGCTAGGTGCACGGCGTCGTATCCGCGAAGTGAGTGCCGCTCGGCGAGATCCCCGGCCGCCTTGACGAGATCCGGGGAGACCGCAATCACTGCGACTTGGGCCCAAAGGCTCTCGAACTCGGTCTTCGCAATTTGAAACGCCGCATCGGTAAGCCGAGACGCTCGGTTGGCTGCAGCGAGAGCGGCCCTGGCTTCGGCGTATCCAATCTCAGCGCAAACCACAAACGTTGATGCGGTCCACAAACGATCAGCTACGTCGGACCCGGTCTCATCTTGCAAAAGCAATTTGAGGATGACCGAGGTATCAACGTAGGTAATCAACGTCGCTGAGCTGACACAAGGTCTGCGAGCAGCGTCGGGTCGCTCTTTACGCGCCGAGCGGGCAGTTGTCGCTTCGCTGTTGCGGGCCGCACGATTCCTTCATCAACAAGCGAAGCCATCTGATCGACGTCGGCGCTTACCGCTGTGAGTCGGGCGATCGGGCGGCCGTGCTCAGTTACCGTGATCTCGGCGCCTTGCTTAACGAGCTCGAGAACTGCGCTCAGTTGGTTCTTCAACTCACGAACCCCAACTGCCTGACCGGATCCAACTATAGCTACGTTCATGTGACTATTGTAGCTACATTCGGCCATTTCGTCAACGGTCTTGGGTCCGCCACTCGCCCCACCAAACCATTTCCTCCATGGTCAAAGCGAGCGACGGCGTACGACTGGTCGTAGCATCACATGATGGTGGAGAATCCCTCGGCTAACGGCTTCGTAATGTCCTTTTCCGCACGCACGCAGGTAAGCAGTCGATGTTGAGTCCCGAGGATGCAGTCGCGCTTTACTCGTCGACGATCGAGATGGCGGTTGAGCTCGCTGGTCCACTGAGCGGAGGTGAGACCGGCGCAACCGAGATTCGACTCGGGACCGGAGAGCGGCAAGTTCTCAAGTGGGAGTCAGACGAACTGAACAAGATGGCCAGGCGCAACGGCGCCGCACTTGCGAGCCGGCTGCGCTCTGAGGCGAAGTGGCCGGTCCCAAGTCAACGGTTATGCGAAGCCGATGGGGTGCTGTTCGTCGCACAGGAATTCATGACCGGCAGCGAAGTTACCGAACTGACGCACCCGTTCGTCGCCGACTTCTTCGGCATCCACGACAGGCGTCTGGGCTTGGCGGACGGGGGCGATCTAGAAGCTTGGGGACGCGCCCAGATCGAGATTCTCACGATCGGCGGACGCGGGTATTGCCTCCATGAACCTCTGCATCGTTACGACGCTACTCGAGCCTGCCTGACGTGACGGTGCCGCATGTCCACTCGATAACAGCTGCCCGAATTCACACTTTGACTATGTGAGGCAGCACCCGACTCCGGCCCGTATTTCGCGCGAACAATTCCCGTCTTTGCGAAGTTATTGCAGCGGGTTGCCCCATCGTTCTTGAAACATCGCATAAGACTTTCCAGGAAGTCAACCTGAGCCCGCTGTAGTTCGTTGAGTTGCAGAGTCGAATGCTCAGGCGGGTTTTGCGTGTTGATTGGAGTTCGTGGTCGACAGCACCACGGATCCAGGCTGAAACAGGTCAGTCGGTCATGTGCTGAGTGGATGATGCCAGTATTGAGGGCATGAAGCTTGGAAAAGGCAATGTTGCGGTGGTTACGGGTGCGGCGAGTGGAATTGGTTTGGCCATGTCGAAACGGTTCGCGAAAGCGGGGCTTGATGTGGTGATGGCCGATCTTGAACCCGAAACGCTGACGGTGGCGGCGCAATCAGTTCGGGCATTTGGTGGTGAGGTGATGACCCAACAGCTGGATGTCTCTTCGGCGGACGCAGTTGAGGCGCTTGCCGTTGGGGTGTTTGCGAAGTTTGGTGCTGTGCATGTGCTGTGTAACAACGCTGGCGTGGGAGGCGGCGGTAACCAATCGACGTTGACGGTGGCCGAATGGATGTGGGTGCTTGGCGTGAATCTCCATGGCGTGGTTCATGGCATTGCGTCGTTTCTGCCCCGCATGGTGGCCTCCGGTGAGGAGGGGCATATCGTGAATACGGCGTCGATGGCCGGGCATGTGGCCGCACCGGGCATGGGGCCTTACAATGCCAGTAAGTTCGCCGTGGTTGGGCTTTCCGAATCGATGTTTCATGAGCTCAATGGATCACCCGTTGGCGTGTCGGTCCTCTGCCCGGGTTGGGTGAAAACCAACATTGATACCTCCGACCGAAATCGCCCGGCTGGGGTTCCTGAGCGGACACCGGGAGGGAGTGATGGGGCTCGGTCGGAGTTCATTAGGGCGGCGATTGCCTCAGGGCATGAACCCGACAGTGTGGCGGAAATCGTGTTTGAGGCGGTTGAAGCCCGCAAATTTTGGGTATTTACCCATGCTGAGATGCTCCCAGCGATTACTGCCCGGGCTGAGGGTGCCGTTGCTGGACGAAACCCGGGAGCATCGATCTAGCCCAGAACTTAGGCGGTGGGCGGGTTGGGAGGGGATCACGGCACAAATGGAGACAAACGACGGCTGCATGGCTAGTAGTTGAAACGTTAACAGTATGTTTCTCTAGCTTAAATCGTCTTACGATCGTTAAGTGCACACACGATGATGCCGAAGCTAAGAATGCATGGACGTTCAACTCCAGATCCCCGATATTTTGAGGCCACCGTCGTCTCAGGCGGAGCTAGACATTGACATTTGGTCCGTTGAGGACTTGTTCATGCGGCGTGCGGTGATTTCGGATCGCTCCACAACCGCTCGAATGGCTCAAGAACTTGGTCTTCACGGGAAAATTGTTCTCGAAGCGTTTGAACATCTGCGGGCCCGTCACTTCCTTGACGTACTCAAACTTGAAGGGAACGACTACCACTTCACGCTCACGGCCACTGGGCGAGAATATGCGTTGTCGAGTTCGGATCGGTGTTCCTATGCGGGCATAGCTCCAGTTTCCATGGATCTGTACACCTCGGTAACGATGATGCTCAAAGCCGAGACGCGGGTGAACCATGCCGACGTGGTACGCGAGTTCAGTGATTTGGTGCTCAACAAAAAGATCATCGAACGTATTGGCCCGGCGTTCAGCGCGCAGCAATCGATCTTCTTTTATGGACCTTCGGGTACAGGAAAAACCAGTCTTGCCGAGCGATTGGTTCGCTTGTACGACGATTGGATTGTTGTGCCGTACGCCATTGAAATTGATCGTCAACTCATCAGTGTCTATGACCCTACGGTACACAAGGCCGTAAAACCGCAGCCTCCAGGATTCGACAAACGATGGGTCGTATGTGAACGTCCTTTTGTGATTGCCGGTGGTGAGCTTGATCTCTCCATGTTGCAACTGAAGCGTGACCCGATCTCCAAGGTCTACGGCGCACCCCTACAAATGAAGGCTAACGGCGGCATTCTTTTGATTGACGACTTTGGCCGACAAATGATCCAACCGGGCGCGCTGCTCAACCGTTGGATCATTCCGCTGGAGCGCCGCATTGACTTCTTGGCGCTCGACTCTGGTTTGAAATTCCAAGTGCCGTTTGAAGTACTTGTCGTGTTTTCTACGAACATCGATCCAGCGAAACTCGGTGACGAAGCCTTCTTCCGTCGGATCCAAAACAAGATCTTCATTGGTGCAACAACCACGGAAGAGTTCGATGAAATCCTTACGCGAAGTTGTGCCCGCTTTGGTGTGGCGATGGACGAAGATTCCCATCAAATGGTTCGCCTAGTGTGCCGTGAATTCGGTCGAGGTCGTACGTACCCTTCGTATCCCGTTGACTTGGTGAAGCTCGTGAAATCAATTTGCGAATACGAGGGCTACCCACTGGCCATTACCCGTCCAGTGCTTTGGCGAGCCGCGGAGTTGTACTTCACCTCAACGGCAGCGAGCGGTGAATGGCATTCGAGCATGGATTCGGCTGAATCCTTTACTAGCGCAAGCGCAGTCGCCTACCAAAACTGAGCCATACGGTCACCTCCTAGGTCCGATTG
>JAYTWN010000424.1:0-5927 GCA_043743435.1 Acidimicrobiia bacterium | reverse complement strand
CGGCATGGGCGGCATCATGAACGGCATAGCAGCCCATGGCGGGTTGTTGCCTGTAGGTGGCACATTCTTTGTGTTTAGCGATTACATGCGTGGTGCGGTTCGCGTTGCTGCCATTAGCGGTGCGCAGGTCATCTATTCATGGACGCATGATTCGCTTGGCGTTGGTGAGGATGGTCCCACCCATCAGCCGATCGAGCACCTAGCTTCGCTTCGGGCTATGCCGGGGCTGTCGCTGTTCCGTCCGGCTGATGCCAATGAGACCGCAGCTGCGTGGCGCACCACCATTACCGATGCCGAGGGCCCCGTCGCGCTGGTGTTGTCCCGTCAGAAACTTCCTGTACTGGTGGGAACCAAGGAACGGGCGACCGAAGGCGTGGCTCGCGGTGCATACGTACTGGTGGATGCCGAAGGCGCAGAGCCCGATGTGGTGCTCGTGGGTACGGGTTCTGAGGTGCAGCATTGTGTTGTTGCCGCAAAGAATCTCGCGGCGGAGGGCTACCACGCTCAGGTTGTTTCAATGCCTTCGTGGGATCGTTTCGACGGTCAGGATGAGGATTACGTGGAATCGGTATTCCCTTCGGGTGTACCGGTTGTGGCCTGTGAAGCGGGTACTTCGTTTGGCTGGGAACGTTGGGCCGATTTGGCCGTAACTGTCGATACGTGGGGTGCTTCGGCTCCGGCCGAGAAGCTCATGGCCGAGTACGGCTTTGGTCCAGATTCTGTTAGCGAGGCTGCGCTACTTCTTCTTGAGGGCGACGACGACTGACGCTGTTGCTCTGCACATTGGCGATCTACGTGTTCTTGGCAGATCGTTACGTTTCTTTACTTTCCTTCTTATTCTCGTTTTTTACTCTCGGTAACTACGTTCTCTTACCCCTCTCTCAACCCTTCGAGGTGTTTCATCATGGCTAGCAATCTTCTCCAGCGTCTTTCTGCCGAACAGGGCCAAAGCCCCTGGGTCGACAATCTTAAGCGCGCGTATCTTGCCGATGGCACGTTGGCCAAGTTGGTGGAGCGTGGGGTACGCGGGGTCACCAGTAATCCGACGATTTTTCAAAAAGCTATTGCCGGATCACACGATTACGATGCGCAGTTGACTGAGCTGGTGAAAGCTGGGCATTCAGTGGAGGATTCGTACTGGATCATGGCTATCGACGATGTTCGCGGCGCCTGTGATGTGTTGGCTGGTGTAGCTGCGGAATCCAAGGGTATCGACGGTTACGTATCCCTTGAGGTCTCCCCCACCCTGGCCGCTTCAACCGAGGGCACCACAGTGGCGGCACGCAATCTGCATACCCGGGTGGAGCGCACCAACCTGATGGTAAAGATCCCTGCAACCCCAGAGGGCATCCCGGCCATCCAGCAAATGATCACCGAAGGCCGCGACATAAACGTGACCTTGATTTTCTCCATCGACCGTTACGCTGCGGTCATCGAGGGGTACATCGCCGGTCTGGAGGCGTATGCCGCGAGTGGCGCTACCGATTTGTCGACGGTGGCCAGCGTTGCGTCGTTCTTTATCAGCCGGGTGGATTCCGAGGTAGATCGGCGCCTTGGGGTCATAGGTACCCCCGAAGCGCAGGCTTTGATTGGTAAGGCCGCTATCTCGCAGGGTGTGTTGGCGTATCAGCTGTTCCTCAATCGTTTCAGCGGGCCTCGTTGGGAGCGTTTGGCTGCCATGGGTGCTCGTCCGCAACGTCCGCTCTGGGCCTCAACGTCAACTAAGAACCCAACCTTCCCCGACACGTTGTACGTTGACACCTTGATTGGCCCGAACAGCGTGAACACGTTGCCGGAGCCCACCCTTGAAGCGTTTGATAACCATGGCAATTTGGGCCGCACGGTCGACGCCACTACCGCCATTGCGGAGGCGCATCACGACTGGGCTGCATTGAGTGCCGTTGGTATCGATATGGATGAGGTGGCAGCGGTACTTGAGCGCGAAGGTGTTGCATCCTTTGCCAAGAGTTTCGAGGAACTCCTTGCCACTATGGGCGAGAGGGCCACAGAGTTCCTCGCTCAGTAAAGGCGTTCCCGAACGCAACGACACAGGCGCAAAGACGGAAACGCCGAAAACAAAAGCTCTGTATACGTTGTCGTGCAGGTTGGCACGGCAGTTGGAACGACAATTAAAACGACAACGCACGAATGAATGAGGAATGATGGCTGAAGGTCAAGTTGTAGCACCGCTAAGCGCACTGATTATTTTTGGGGCTTCGGGTGATCTCACGTCACGCAAGCTCATGCCTGCGCTGTCTGAGCTGTGGGCTCGAGGGTTTTTGGCAAAGGGCTTCACGGTGATTGGTGTGGCTCGCACCGAATTTAGCGACGCGGACTTCCGGGCGCGGATGACCGAGGCGGCTCCCGACTATGCCGAATCGTGGGGGCCGCTGGCTGCCACATTCCGCTACATCACCGGCGACTATTCCGACCCGTTGTGCTTCGAGCGCCTCCACCAGGTGCTCGGCGAAGTTGATATTGCCGCTGGTCTTCCTGCGGGTACCGGCAGCCGAGTGTTTTACTTCGCTGCGCCCCCCAGCACCTTCCCACTGATTATCAATGGTCTTGGGGCATCTGGACTCAACAAGCCCACCACACCTGAGGGTTTTGTCCGCGTCGTCATCGAAAAACCCTACGGTCATGATGGAAAAAGCGCGGCAGCACTTGATGCCACGGTGCATGCGTCTTTTGACGAAACCCAAGTGTTTCGAATCGACCACTATTTGGGCAAAGAGACCGTGCAAAACCTTTTGGCGTTGCGGTTTTCCAACACGATTTTTGAACCACTGTGGAACCGCAACTACGTGGACCACGTAGAAATCACCGTTGCTGAATCGTTGGGCGTGGGGCATCGCGGCGGTTTTTACGAAGAAGCTGGCGCACTGCGCGACATTGTGCAAAACCACGTTATGCAGGTTTTGGCGCTCACGTTGATGGAAGCTCCCGGCTCGATGGATTCCACCGGTATTCGCGACGAAAAGGTCAAAGCGCTTCGTTCCATTGTCAGCTTCGATGAGCGTTCGATCGCTACCGATGTGGTGCGGGCACAGTATGACGAAGGCCTGGCCGATGGAGAAAAGGCCATTGGCTATCGGGCCGAAGAAGGCGTCAACCCGTCAAGTCAAACGGAAACGTTCGTGGCCATGCGCCTTACCGTGGACAACTGGCGTTGGGCTGGCGTGCCCATTTACGTCCGTACAGGGAAACGTTTGCAAAAACGGGTAACCGAGGTGGCCATGCATTTTCGTCGGGCCCCACATCTTCCGTTCGCGGCCAGGATGTCGAAGAAGTTGGAGCCGAACTCGTTGATCGTTCGGATTCAACCGGATTCTGGCATCTCGTTGCGCTTTGGTGCCAAAGTTCCTGGGCAGGCGTTCGTTGTTCGTACCGCGAGTATGGATTTCAAGTACGACGAGCAATTTCAAGAGGAAGATCTCGACGGCTACGAACGTTTGCTGCTCGACGCGTTTCTTGGTGACTCCACGCTTTTTATCCGCTCCGATGAAGTGGCAGAAGCGTGGCGCATTGTTGATCCTCTTCTCGAGGCTTTTGCTGATCCAGATCATCCTTTGGCCCGCTACAACTCCGGGACCTGGGGCCCAGCCGAATCAGACCGTCTCCTCGACCGTTCAGGGAACCGCTGGCGAACCCCATAACCGTTTTTGGTCAACGGCGCCGCTACTACATTGGATTAGCCAGTCACTACGTTGGTGTTATCCCAAAGTTACAAAGTTTCCCGATTCAGCTGACACTGGGCTGGCTGAGTTGTTAGCTTTTTAACGAACATGTATCTGCACCGAAAGCATCTATGAAGAACACTGAACGCCGGGCGCTGTCTTTAGACAAGGTTCTTGAAGCTTCCCGGCTGACGCTCGAAGGCGTCGGTTACAACCGTATGCGTACAGCCGATGTGGCAAAACGCAGCGGTATGAGCGAGGGAACCTTGTTCCGGTACTTCCCCACCAAGTACGATCTTACCCGCGCGTCGTTGGAACTCGCCCTGCAGCGTCATACAACCCGCTTGATCGAATCAATAAGCGCGCTTCCTCAACCAGTAGTCCGTCGTCAGTTGCTCAGCACGTTGTGGGTACTGCTTTCCCATCACGAGATGGCATGGACCTACGAGTTGTTCGCTGCTTCGTCTAGTGATGCAGAACTTCGAGCAACTATCGCTCCCACACTCAAGGCTCACACCGCCGAAGTAGACGAACTGGCGGTCGTAGTGCTCCGTGACTTAGCCGGAGTCGATCCTGCAGACGCGTTGATGGCCATCAATTTGTCTACCTGGGCTATGCAGGGTTTGGTGCTACGCAATATGGGTCGCGGACAGGCGGAATCGCATGAACCGTTGCTGGATTACATCGAGTTTTTGGCCCAAACCGTCTATGGGACACCGGAGCCAGTCATATCATCGGCTGCTGTGATTTCCCAAGTCACCAAGGACTTCTCAACATTTGTCCCGACTCCGGACTCCTCAACATTTGTCCCGACTCCGGACTCCTCAACATTTGTCCCGACCCCGGACTCCGAGTAAGCGAGTTTTTTCCCGTCCTGACGCTTGCTTAGGCAGGGTTTTCGAAAAGCCAATTCTTTACGCGAGATTGCTGATGCAAGAAACCATTCGTTTGGTGATGGCTTTTGTCGGTGGTTTGGCTCTAAATTCCAACTGTGAACTCTTCGCTTCATTCAGTCGCTCCGTTGGTAGTCCCGGGTCCTATCGTCTCTAGCGCTTGGCTTTCGGAAAACGTGGACCATCCCGGGCTCGTTATCGCTGATGTTCGATGGTATGTCGACGGGCGTTCAGGGGAAGCTGCATACGATGCAGGTCATCTTCCTGGCGCAGTCTTTATCAACTTGGATGCTGATTTGGCTGGCGACCCCGATGTTGGTCCTGGTCGTCATCCGCTTCCGTTCCCAGAAAATTTCGCTACCGCCATGGAACGCGCCGGTATCGGTAATGACACGACCGTGGTCGCTTATGACGATGCGGCGGGATCCATAGCGGCGCGTCTTTGGTGGATGCTCAGTGCACTGGGTATTCGCGTTGCCGTGCTCGATGGTGGAATCTCCTCGTGGTTTGGCGAACTCAGTGTTGATGTTCCTGCCGCTCCCGAAGTCGTTACGTTTACTCCGAAGCCCTGGCCGCTCGATCAGGTTGTCGATGCCGTTGCGGTCGATACACTTCGACGGGGCGACGAGATCGTGCTGCTTGATGCTCGTGCCACGGAACGCTATGCGGGCATACCAAACCCAGTCGACCAGCGTTTCGGTCATATTCCTGGCGCGTTGAGTGCCCCGTGGGGTGAGAACATTAATCCGGAGACCGGCAAATTTCGCCCCGTGGGTGAGCTTCGTGATCGCTTCACTCGGGTCGGGGTTCGAACGGATCGTCGAGCGGTCTGCCATTGCGGATCGGGCGTCACGGCGTGTCACAACCTCCTAGCCCTCGCGGTAGCAAAGTTGCCCACTGGGTTGCTTTACCCAGGGTCGTGGTCGGATTGGTGTGCCGAAGAGGGTCGCCCGATTGAAACGACTACGGAGTAGAAGCAGCCTTCACCCTCGACGCTCTCCCGCACGGGCGAAAGGTAGCTGGCGTTTTGCCAGCCGAAAACTACTGTCCGGTGTCAAAAACTATCGATGTGCAGGAAACTAGCGAACTGGGATGAGACGAGGATCGCGGATGGAACGTCGAATGTCGTCGGCTTCTTGATCGGAGTTCGCTCGCTCAGCGGTGCGTTCGGCCTGCACCCGTTCGCCGTAGCGCTTTGCTTCCGCGGCCACCAGTGCAGCGTCCCAGCCCAAGACACTGCCCATCACTGAAGCAACGATGGGAGCGGCGGCGATCCCCCGGTCGTCGCCTTCGATGGACAATCGGGTTCGGCGGGTGAGGACATCATCAACGTGCATGGCACCTTCGTAGCTGGCTG
>JAYTWN010000423.1:0-2813 GCA_043743435.1 Acidimicrobiia bacterium | reverse complement strand
GACTTCGCCAACTGCACGGCCAAGCTACCCACACCGCCCGATGCTCCGGTCACCAAGACGGTTGATCCAGCATGGACTCCGCCGCAATCGTGCACGCACCGAAACGCCGTGAGTCCAGCGACACCCATAGCGGCCGCCTGCTGAGGATTCACACCATCGGGAACTGGAATCACCGAAGACAAAGGAACGGCAACCTGCTCGGCATAGGTACCCATGCGGCCAACGCCGATGCCGTTACCGCGCACTAAGACTATGCGGCCATTCATGGTGCCAACTGCTTCCACTCCGGGAACATGGGGCAATTTGGTCACGGCGGCAAAGTTTCCCTGTGTGACCCAAACGTCGAGGGGGTTGACCGCTGCGTACTGCACTTCCAACAGGACATCGCCCTGACCAACTGCTGGAGCCTCAAGCTCAACCAGGGTAAGGGGACCGTTGAACTCGTTGAGCTGGATTGCGCGCATGCTCATTTCTAGCGTGCGGACGGGTTCCGCACACGCCATTTGGGCTATTCGACCACTTTGTGCTGTCGAATTAGTTGTGGTTGCGAGTCAGCGCTAAGCGCACACCGAGCCCCACAATGGCGATACCGCCGCCGCCCACGAGGGTTTCCAAACGTTTGGGGGAATCAGCAAACCACCCTCGCACTGATCCGGAAAGCATTCCCCAAAGACCGTCGGAAACGAGACCGACCGAGCAAAACACGCCGAGTAATCCAAGCATTTGTAGCGTTACCGAACCACGGTCACGTTCGATGAATTGCGGCAAGGTCGCAGTAAAGAACACGATGATTTTTGGGTTGCTGATGCCAACTACGAAGCCTTCACGCACGATCTGGACAGCACTTTTCGCCTCGGCCCCATCGGCCTGGTTGAGAGCGAGGAACTTGCGGCTTTAGAACGCCGTCCAACCCAAAAACACCAGGTAGATGGCCCCTCCGACTTGAGCGATCAAAGGGGGAAGTAGCTTTATGGCATGGCTGCAACCGAAGCGAATCCCGTCCGCATTTGTCCTTCGATTCTGTCGGCCGACTTCGCCAATCTCGGGAACGCCATCACGGCAGTAACCGCCCAAACGGATTGGTTGCACGTTGACGTGATGGACGGGCATTTCGTTCCGAACATCACCATCGGCCCGCCAGTAGTCGCCTCGCTTCGTAAGCACACGGAGCTTCCGTTGGATTGTCATTTGATGATCACCGATCCAGAAAAGTACCTTCCGGATTTCGCTCGGGCGGGGGCCGATGGCTGCACCATTCATGTGGAGTTGGGTCAGACCGCCGATCGGATCAAACAGATGCGCGACCTCGGACTGCGTGCGGGTATTGTGGCCAACCCCGACACGCCCTTTGAAGAGTTCGCCGAATTCCTGGGTGATGTCGACGTCGTACTGCTGATGACAGTTTTTCCCGGATTCGGTGGCCAAAAGTTCATTGATTCAGTTCTCCCCAAAATTCAGGCAACCGCCGCCGAGCTGACCCGATTGGGTTCTCGCGCGGCATTGCAAGTGGACGGAGGAATAGATCTGATCAACGGTCCCCGAGCGGCACTTGCCGGTGCCACGGCGTTCGTTGCTGGGAACGCCATTTTTGCTAAACCCGATCCTTTGGGGGCAGCCACAGCATTGCGATTGGCCATCACCGACGCGTTGTCCAAGCATGAGGCCCAGGTATCGGCATGAACCTCAGAGCTAAGGTACTGACCGTGTCCGACGGGGTTTTTCATGGCGTCCGCGAAGACCGGTCCGGTGTCGCCCTCACGGAATGCTTGGTGGCCGCTGGATTTGCGGTTTCGCATTTGCGGGTGGTCGCCGATGGCGTGGAAAGCGTTGGTGCGGCGCTCACGGAGATGAGCGAGGGATTTGCTGGGCTGATTGTGACGACCGGAGGCACCGGATTTGGGCCTCGCGACAACACCCCAGAAGGCACTCTGGCCATTCTTGACCGCCAGGCCCCCGGAATGGCCGAAGCCATGCGCAACATCAACCCGCCCATGGCCCGCCTCAGTAGGGGAGTCGCCGGAACTCGAGGTCACGCCCTTATCCTCAACACCCCGGGCTCGCCCAAAGGCTGCGTGGAGTGCCTGTCGGCTGTGCTCGATGCGGTTCCCCACGCCCTGAGCCTCATGACCGGTGAAACCACCATTCACTGAGTTGCCCCCTTCAGCCGTTCCTCAATAGGTGAAGGCGTTTGATAGTTGGCAGACGGTTGATAGACGGTTGATAGACGGTTGCTGTCTTCCACGGGAAACGGGGGCGCAGCTGCATGGCTGGGCCTGGGAGTTGTCCCCGTTAGGCTGAACCTGTCATGTTGCGCATCGTTCTTCCAAAAGGGTCCCTCGAAAAAGCCACGATGGAGCTGTTTGAACATGCCGACTTAACGGTTCGACGCTCATCATCTGTGCAGTACCTCGCCTCGATCGATGACCCGAGGGTGGCCGAAGTACGTATCCTTCGACCCCAAGAAATCCCCACCTACGTTGCCGAAGGCATGTTTGACCTTGGCATCACTGCCCGAGACTGGATCGAAGAAACCCACGCCGACGTTGAATCCCTCGGTGAACTCCTCTACTCAAAGGTAAGCGCGCAGCCCACCCGAATCGTTGTGGCGGTAGCTGCGGAATCACCATGGCAGTCCGCCAAAGACCTGCCCGATGGTGTGCGGATCTCCACCGAATACATGGGCCTCACCAAGCGCTATTTCAAAGGTTTAGGAATCGAAGCCAACGTTCGTCACAGCCATGGCGCCACCGAAGCCAAGGTGCCCGATATTGCCGACGCCATCGTGGAACTCACGGAAACTGGTTCGGCGATCC
>JAYTWN010000422.1:0-4488 GCA_043743435.1 Acidimicrobiia bacterium | reverse complement strand
GCTGAGTCTGTTTCGAAAGCTTCAGAGCAGAACCGGAATCAAACACTTGGACTCCACCACTCAGAACCGTTTGCAAACCACGTGGAGCACTCACAACATGGGCGAGTGTACCGGCCTAATCGGCAGAATCCCCTGTTGAAGTTGCCTGTCAAGTAAGTATCTCCAAAATCAGGGCAATTTCACCGGCAAGACCAATGAAATTGCGCACATGAGGTTGGGCAGGCCCCTGGCCGACCACTCTCAACACTTTGCGACACATTCGCAAAAGACGTAACTAGGAAAACACCTAGGTTTTTCGAAGTGAACGCGGTTGCCCCTGAATCAAAGAGAACGCCCGGCAACTTTCGTCGCCAAGCGCCCAGTGATTTCAGCACTCGTGACCCAGTAAACTTGTTCGATCAGCCCGGGGATACCACGGAATATTTTAATTTTGACCGTGAAAGCCAAGAACTTAGGGCGACAACTGCCTTGACATCATCTAGTCCAATCCCGGATTTGATCACTTAGCGACAGAAGGTCCTTGACCTCGAACGGTGATTGCTTTACGGTACGTGCCACATACACCGAGCCCGGCGAGGCTTTGGTTTGCAACGTCATTAGGCGTTTGCCTTAACGAGCCCGTAGTGATAGCGTCGCTAGGCCGTGCGCGCCCTTTCCCCCGTTCAATCCGTTGCCTTGGCTTTCGATTCGTCGATCGCCACTGTAAGAGGTTGCTATCAGGGGCTTGTGTTCGTCGGCCAATCAGTACTCGATGTTTCCCACCGCTGCGACTCAGATGCCCGATCTTCCGATCGACGCCCGCTGACCGCTCTTCACGAGGAGTAAGGACCGCTCTTGTCCACTGCACCGTCCCGTGACCGTTTCAGCTTTGCCAACCAGGAAGAGGTTTTGCCACTACCAGACCTCATCTCGGTTCAGAAGTCGTCGTTTCAATGGTTCCTTGATGTTGGTCTCAAAGAGACCTTCGAAGGCATCAGCCCGATCGAAGACTTCACTGGCACACTCCGTCTAGAACTTGAGTTCGACCCGGATGATATCGATTTGCGCCCACCACCAAAGTTCAGCGTGGAAGAGTGCAAAGAGAAGGACATGACCTTCTCTGCTCCGATCTTCGTGCGCGCTCGTTTCATGAACGCCGCCACTGGCGAAATCAAAGAGCAAACCGTCTTCATGGGTGACTTCCCCATGATGACGGATAAGGGCACGTTTGTTATCAACGGTACGGAGCGCGTGGTTGTATCGCAGCTCGTCCGTTCGCCTGGCGTTATCTTCGCCCCGGGCCGTGACCTAAAGACCATCGTTACCGGCACCGTCCACCCCTACCGTGGTGAGTGGATCGAGTTTGACGTAGAGCAGAAGCCAGGCAAAGACGTCACCGCCGGCGCCCGTGTGGCCCGTAAGCGTCGCTTGTCGATGTTTGTAATCCTTCGCGCCCTTGGTTACACCGAAGAGAACTACCCCGGATTCCTTGACCGCTTCGTGCGCCACTTCTCCTTCCTTGAAGCCCAATGGGAAAAAGAGCAAGGCCTGTTCACCACCCGTGAAGAGTCCCTCGTGGAGATCTACAAGAAGGCCCGCCCAGGCGAACCACCATCGGTGGAGTCAGCCAAGGCATACTTTGAAAACGCCTTCTTCAACCACAAGCGTTATGACCTCACCAAGGTTGGCCGTTACAAGCTCAACCGCAAACTGGGCGACGAAATCCAGAAGATCAACGGCCTCTTGGGCGTCGACATTGAAGTGCCACAAATTGGCCACGAAGTCCTCACCCCAGCCGAGCTGCTTGCTACGTGCACCTACTTGTTGCACCTGGCTGACTCCACCGAGGGTTACCGCCTCGACGACCAAGACCACTTCGCTAACCGACGTATTCGCAGCGTAGGCGAGCTGATTCAAAACCAGGTTCGTGTTGGTTTGAGCCGCATGGAGCGTGTTGTACGTGAACGTATGACCACCCAAGACGTAGAAGCCATCACGCCACAAACGTTGATCAATATCCGTCCAGTTGTTGCGGCCATCAAAGAGTTCTTCGGAACGTCGCAGTTGTCGCAGTTCATGGACCAAGTCAACCCACTGTCGGGCCTCACCCACAAGCGTCGTCTCTCGGCACTTGGACCTGGTGGACTTTCCCGTGAGCGCGCCGGCTTCGAAGTACGTGACGTTCACTCCAGCCACTACGGCCGTATGTGCCCGATCGAAACTCCTGAAGGCCCAAACATTGGTCTGATCGGCAACTTGGCATCCTTTGGCCGAGTCAACGATTACGGCTTCATCGAAACCCCTTACCGCAAGGTGGTTGACGGTCGCGTAACCAAGGACATCATGTACCTCTCTGCCGACGCAGAAGAGGAATACATCATCGCCCAGGCCAACGCTACGCTCGATGACAACGGCACCTTCACCGACCCCAAGGTTCTCGTCCGTCGAGCACCGCAAGGGGCCAGTGTCCGTGTCGGTGCGGGAGGCAACAACAGTTACTCCTCCACCAACGAAGTGGACTTCGTGAAGCCCAGCGAAATCGACCTTATGGACGTTTCGCCAAAGCAGATCGTTTCCATCGCCACCGCCCTCATCCCATTCCTCGAACACGACGACGCAAACCGTGCCCTCATGGGTGCCAACATGCAGCGCCAGGCCGTGCCTTTGGTACGACCAGAAGCTCCCTACGTTGGTACCGGTGTTGAAGCCCGTGCTGCGCGTGACGCTGGCGACGTTGTTCTTGCCGAAGGCACCGGAACCGTTACCGAAATATCTGGTGACTACGTAACCGTTCAATACGACGATGCCGCACTCGGTCGCAAGATCTACCGTTTGCACAAGTTCCGTCGTTCGAACCAGAACACGTGCATCAACCATCGCATCAAGGTCTCAGAAGGCGACCGCGTGCAGGGCAACCAAGATGGTCAATTCAAGGCCACCGTTCTGGCCGACGGACCATCGACGGACATGGGCGAACTTTCCCTGGGCAAGAACCTCCTCGTAGCGTTCATGAACTGGGAGGGATACAACTTCGAAGACGCCATCATCCTCAACGAGCGTTTGGTAAAAGACGACGTACTCACCTCGATCCACATCGAAGAGCACGAAGTTGATGCCCGTGACACCAAGCTCGGTGCCGAAGAAATCACCCGTGACATTCCCAATCTCAGCGAAGAAATCCTCAAGGATCTCGACGAGCGCGGCATTATTCGCGTGGGTGCAGAAGTTGGCCCAGGCGATGTCCTCGTCGGCAAGGTAACGCCTAAGGGCGAAACCGAACTGACCCCAGAAGAACGCCTGTTGCGCGCCATCTTCGGTGAAAAAGCTCGTGAAGTTCGTGACACCTCACTGAAGGTTCCTCACGGCGAATACGGCAAGGTCATCGACGTCAAGGTGTACACCCGCGAAGACGGCCATGAGCTTGCTCCCGGCGTCAACCAGTTGGTACGTGTTTATGTTGCTCAGAAGCGCAAAATCCAAGCGGGCGACAAGCTCGCCGGGCGCCACGGTAACAAGGGTGTTATTTCCAAGATCCTCCCAATCGAAGACATGCCCCACACCGCCGACGGAATGCCTGTCGACATCATCTTGAACCCACTGGGCGTGCCTTCCCGCATGAACGTTGGCCAGGTTCTTGAAGCTCACCTTGGCTACGCCGCACGTTGGGGCTGGGCCGATGGCGCTGGCGAGGCACCACTTCGTGGCACCGAAACCAAAACCCGTCCGAACACCCGCCCAGCCGCTTGGGTAGCAACACCGGTCTTCGACGGCGCCCACTGGGATGAGCCAGGCACCCGCCATAAGACGATCCAGGAAACCTTCCGCACCCTCAACCCTGAAGGTAAAGACGGCGACCGACTGGTGCAGGATAACGGCAAGATTCAGTTGTACAACGGCCGCACCGGCGAAGCGTATGACCAAACCGTTACGTGTGGCTACATGTACATCTTGAAGCTCAACCACTTGGTTGATGACAAGATCCACGCCCGTTCCACCGGCCCGTACTCGATGATCACCCAGCAGCCGCTCGGTGGTAAAGCACAGTTCGGTGGACAGCGTTTCGGTGAAATGGAAGTGTGGGCCCTCGAGGCTTACGGAGCCGCTTACTGCTTGCAGGAGCTGCTCACCATCAAGTCCGACGACGTGCTTGGTCGTGTGAAGGTTTACGAAGCCATTGTCAAGGGCGAGAACATTCCTGAACCGGGTATCCCCGAATCGTTCAAGGTGCTCATCAAGGAAATGCAGTCGCTGTGTCTCAACGTCAAGGTCGAAAGCTTTGGCGGACACGAGATCGAAATGCGCGAACTTGATGAAGACGTGTTCCGTACCGCAGAAGAGTTGGGAATCGACCTTTCTCGTCCGGAGCGTGGCTCCGACGAAGAAGACGCCCGCCGTGCTGCTGCACGCGCCGAGCGCTACTGAACAGTCCGACGTTCACACACTTTCACGCATAGGTAGAGAACACACACATGCTCGACGTCAACGATTTCGATCGCATTACCATCGGCC
>JAYTWN010000421.1:0-13727 GCA_043743435.1 Acidimicrobiia bacterium | reverse complement strand
GCGCGCCGGGGTAGCGATTCCAGTACCACGTGCCCCCGAAGTCGCCACCCTTTTCGATGATGCGAACGTCGCTGATTCCCGCTTCCTTGAGCCGCGCGCCCGTTAGGAGGCCTGCAAAACCTCCACCGATGAAGGCGACGGTTACCTCATCGAACAACGGCTGACGGGGGACGGCGACCGTATGGGGGTCATCGAGATACTGCGCAAACAGACCGGCTGCTTCTACGTATTGCTGGTTTCCATCGACACGCAAACGCTTGTCTCGCTCGGCCAAATACTTGGCTCGCACCCAGTCAAGACCTTCGCCCACTTTGGTTGAAGCCGATGTTTTCGAATTGCTACTCATTCCCCACACCGTATCGACACCGCCCTCGATTTGCCCATTCGCCCCGCCCACCTTGCGCTTCAGGCCAACTCTGTTAAATAGGGTGTTCACTGAGCACCCATTTCCACAGGTTCGGAACACCTTTGTCGTTGAGAACCGAACCTGCTTGGACCTACAATTGCCCGATGGCAAGAGATCTCAGTTTGGTCACGGCAGAACAGTTGGAAAAGATGACACCGAACCAGCGCGCAGAACTGTTGCGTTCCCGAACAATCACCGATCTTTCCGAACTTTCTCCTGAATTTCGCCAACGAACGATCGCCAAAGCCAAACGGATTTCGGACGACTTGCGCAGCTCTCGCACTGCTTCGTGAGACGCCGTCTCGTTAAGGTTCACCCGGTCTTTTTTGACTTTCTCGACGATCTACTTGGCTCAGAGCGGATTAGCGGTCGGCCGTCGTCAACGGATTTTCTTGTTCACGAGCTACCTGGTGTCATAGATCAACTGGCAGAGACCTACAAAGAGTCGACAGTCCAGGTCGGCGAAGACCCAAACGTTCGACTGTTCTATTCAGCTGGGTTTCTGGTCCAGATAATGGCGATTTACGTGACCGAGTTTGAGGATGGATCGCTTGAACTTGTCGACCTCGATCTGGACTTTTTCGATCCAGTAGACGAATAGGCAGAAAGTGCTGAGCGCTTTGGCCGCCCTGGTACCAAAGTCACCCAGCCTTCGAATACGGTAAGAGTCCTGGTTGTGCGTTCTACGGCTCCAGGGATTACGACCCCATCTAGCAAAGGGAACTGACATGGCTGCTCGACCAACGTGGACCGGAACCGTGAGCTTTGCGCTCCTTAGCGTGCCGGTGAAGCTCTATACGGCTGTGCGTTCCAAGGACATCAGCTTCAACCAGTTGGAGAAGTCGACCGGGCAGCGCATTAAGCAGAAGCGGGTTTCTTCCGTCAGCGGCGAGGAGGTTTCCGGCGAAAACATCGTGAAAGGGTATGACCTGGGCGGTGACCGTTATGTGGTGATTGATCCGGAAGAACTCGAAGCGCTCACCCCGCGCGACGCCACCAACGAGAAGACCATTCAGATTCTGGAATTCGTGGACCAGGACGATATCGATCCAATCTACTTCGAGAAGCCGTATTATTTGGCGCCCGATAAGGGGGGTGCGCGCCCTTATGGTTTGTTGGTAGCCGCGATGAAAGCCACCAATAAAGTTGCCGTCGCCAAGATTGTTATGCGCACAAAGGAATACGTGGCCATCATTCGTCCAATGGGTCACTTCCTTTGCATGGAAACCATGGTCTTCGCCGACGAAGTCGTAAGCCCCGCCGAAGTTGATGGCCTACCCGTTTCCGCCATGGATATTGCCGAAAAGGAACTCGATATGGCCAAAATGCTGATCGAAACCACCGCGGGCACCTTCGACCCAACCCGATACCGTGACGAATACCGCGAAAAGGTTCTGGCCCTTATCGAGGCAAAAGCGTCGGGCGAAGTGTACGAAATGCCGAAGTTGGAAGAAGCACCAAAGGTCATCGATCTCATGGCCGCTCTCGAAGCCAGTTTGGCTGCAGCCAAGGCCCGCAAAGCCGCTTAGCCCTCCGTCCAGACACAACCCAGCCCCAGCCAGAACATCAACCGGGTCTAACCAATGAGCGACACCTTCGTGGAGATTGATGGGCGCACGCTCAAGCTCACCAATCTCGACAAGGTGCTCTACCCCACCGGCTTCACCAAAGGTCAAGTCATTGACTACTACGTGCGCATAGCACCGAGATTGCTGCCACAGCTCATCGGTCGCAACATCACCATGGTGCGATTCCCCAACGGTGTCAACGACAAGAACTTTTTCGCCAAAGCCATCCCCTCTCACGCGCCCGATTGGATCGAACGGGTACAACTCAAAGACAACGCCTACATCGTGTGTCGGGATCTTTCCACGTTGGTGTTCATGGCCAATTTGGCCGCGCTGGAATTGCACGTGCCGCTGCATCGAATCGCCGATGGTCGCTCCGATCCCGATGATCTCGTATTCGATCTCGACCCGGGCCCCCAAACTGATGTCACCCAATGTTGCACCGTGGCACTCCACTTGCGCGAACTTCTTACGGCGCTTGGCATGGAGCTCCGAGCAAAGACCAGCGGTTCAAAGGGCCTTCAGCTGTACGCCCGTCCTCCGGCACCAATGGCCTATGGCGGTCCCGATGGCACCACCGCGTTTGCCAAACGGGTAGCCGAAGGGCTCGAAGCGCAATACCCGGCGCTGATTGTGGCGAAGCAGGCCAAAGAACTTCGCCCGGGGAAAGTGCTCATTGATTGGAGTCAGAACGTTGCCGGGAAGACCACCGTCAGCGTCTATTCGCTCCGAGCACGTCAAGAGCCGACGGTTTCCACCCCCGTTACCTGGCCCGAGATCGAAGCCGCCGCTGAGGGTGCGCCGTTGAAGTTCGCCTTTGATGAGGCCTTGGAACGCACCGTCGAATGGCCTGATCCGCCTGCGTGAAAGTGTCGTTTGACCCGCCCGAGCTGGGTTGACCGTTTTTCAGGATGCAAAACAACCCAGTCTGAGAGGTCGAGCGCGGTAGCTGGGCAGAGGGTGCGAGGATGGATGGGCATGTCAGTAACTGAATCATCTCCGCTTTCCTATGCTTCTGGCGCACCGGGTTCTGGCGCCTCGGGTGAAACGCTCTTGAGCGCCTCCAGCACAACGCTCTCGGGCGTCCCTGACACAACGCCTGCTGGCGGGTTCAGCACAACCCTCTCTGGCACCGTGGGTTCTGGGGCCAACGCCACCGGACTCGGGACGAGCGGTGAACCGTCCGGACTCGGGACACGTGGTGAACATTCCGGACTCGGGACGAGCGGTGAACATTCCGGACTCGGGACACGTGGTGAACATTCGGGACTCGGGACACGTGGTGAACATTCGGGACTCGGGACAAATCTGGAAGAGCCTTTGAGCAGTGAGGCTTCGTTTGATCGACCGGCGGCAACGGCATTGGCCGGGGAACTTGTGGCCGCCCTGGATAGCGTCTTGTTGGGCGTGGGCCAAGCAAACCATCTTGTTGTGGCAGCGGTGTTGGCCCGGGGGCACGTGCTCGTGGAGGACCGACCGGGCGTGGGTAAAACCCTGTTGGCTAAGGCTTTAGCGGTAGCAATCGGGGGAACGTCGGGACGTATCCAAGGCAGCGTTGACGTATTGCCTGCCGACATCACCGGCGGATTAGTGCTGCGAAACATCGGCATGAGCGCCCGAACGCAAACAACGGCACCCACCGAAACGCCAGACAACAACGAGGATCCGTTTCGGTTTATCCCCGGTCCGATCTTTCACAACGTGGTCATCATTGATGAGTTGAACCGCATCTCCCCACGGGCCCAGGCGGCACTGCTTGAGGCCATGGAAGAACGACACGTCACCGTGGACGGCCAACCCAAAGCATTGCCCGATCCCTTCGTCGTAGTGGCAACCCAAAATCACACCTCGTCGACGGGAACCTACCCGTTATTGCAAGGGCAAATCGATCGGTTCACCATCGGTATCACCCTGGGCTTACCCTCGGCCGCCGCGGAGACCGCATTGCTCCTTGGCACTGGTGGAACGAGCCGTCTCATGGATCTGAATACCATATGTTCACCTAGTGATTTACTCCGTGCACAGCAAATAACGGCTGCGGTGCATCTTGCTCCGCAAATCGCTTCCTACATTGTGGCCATTGCGCAAGTCACCCGCGATCGTTTAGGTGACGGCAAGGGAGCCTCCCCTCGGGCCTCGCTCATGATCGCCGCTATCGCCCGAGCCTTGGCGGTCATGGCAGGACGTGATTACGTTGCCCCCGACGATGTACAAGCGGCGTTGTTTCCCGTGTTGGGTATGCGACTCCACGGTGATACCAGCGAAGCCGATGCCCGAGCGCGAGTAAACGGCTACCTTGCCGACGTTCCAGTGCCCCGACCGTAAGGCTTTCGGTCAACCACGTCATGTCTAACCCAAGGTTCTCAACATCTGTCGAAAGAACATGTGTGAACCTATCTTCTTTGTCGTCATGAGCAAACGACCGATGGGGGCAATACGGTTTCAAGTCAAGCCTGCGGGAAACGGCACAGGAAACGGCACAGGAAAGGACAAGAGAAGGACCGAGAGACAACAGAGTCAGCAAAGACAAAAAAGACAAAAAGGACAAAAAAGGGCGGTTAAACGAACCCGTATTGTGCCCACGCCTGCCGGTTGGTGCGCGTTTGCTATCGCGGCGATAGCGCTAGGAATTCCCCGTCCCAGCAGTGAAACCGCCGATCCGCGACCCTTCATTGGCGTGGTGCTGCTCCTGGCATTGATCGGCGAACTGGCAATGTTGTTAGCCGACCGAAAACGATCTACCGCCACCGTTGCCGTCCCCGCGGTCTTGCGTTGCGAAGAAGAGGGCACGGTACATGTTTGCGTCGACGACCCACTCCCCAACCAACGAGTTCGCTACCTCAACACCCACCAGTTCAACGACGCCGGACAAGCCTCATTCAACGTGCAACCTCGACAACGCGGCATCTACCGCCTGCGTGATTTTTTCCTCGAAGACACAGGACCCATTGGCCTGTTGCGTCGCTCTCGCATCATTGCTACCTCCCACGACCACATGGTGTGTGTAGGCCCAACCCGCCAACCCCTTAGCGTCGATACCGCAACCAGCAACACCTTCGCGGTTGCATCCGCTGATACGGAACTTGATCGTCTGCGCACCTATGTTTCTGGTGACGACGTGCGTTTACTCAATTGGCGCAGCACCGCACGGGTAGGTCAACCCATGGTCGAAATCCATGTGCCCCAGGTAACTGCACTGGTTGTCGTGATTGATCTTGGACCAAATGACGGAGCAAAAGCTGAGGCATGGGCGTCGGTCTCGGCGGGAGTATTGGAGCGACTGTTAGATCAGGGACCAATCGAAGTACGAAGCCGTGATGCCCAAGGCGAAATGACCCGGACGGTAACCACCGACCGCCAAATCGACATCGTCCTCGGATCTGCTGTGACCGGAGAACCCGTGACACTCGATGATGCCAACTTTTATATCGGTGCATGGCGAAGCGATCTGGAACTGGCCAAAACCGGTGGCGTGCACGTCATCTCCGACACAACGGCCAACCAATGACCCGCCCGGCAACCAGTCCTAAGACCAGCACTGCACCGTCAGGGGCCGGGACAAATCCTGATCAGTCCGTAACTACCGCAGGACAAGGCGCAGGACAAGGCGCAGGACAAGGCGCAGTAAAGCGCAGAGAAAACGGCGGAGAACTTCGCGGTGATAGCGGCGGCGAAACGACGCCCAACCAAAACCCCAACGCAATCAGCGGTCGAGTAAGTGACAGTCGTTTGCAGTTTTTACCAAGCGACAACCGTCAAGATAACGCCGATACCCGGGCAACCGCTTACGCCCTTGCCGCTATGGCCAGTGCCGTGTTCCTTGGTAGTCAATTGTTGGCGCATGCCAGTGTCGGCGCTATCAGTAGGTGGGATGTGATCGTGTCGATGTGCGGCACCGCCTTACTGGCGTGGTTATACCAACAGCAACTCCAGGGCCAGCCCATGATCGCTCGGGTGTTCACCAATACGAAAGCCAAACGGTTGCTGGCTTCGCCAGAGGTGTTGGTGCTTCCCCTCTCGTTGGCGTTGCTGTCCTTGGTGCCCACCCTGGAACGTGATGGTCATGGTGCGGTGGGGCTTGCCCTGCGTTTCGCCATCGGACTTTTCGTGATTGCCACGGTGAGCGAACACGGCGCAAGTTGGTTGGCTATGGCCGCTCTCGTCACCATGGTGTTTCACCCGTGGGACCACCCCATCAGTGTGGCGGCGATCTTCGTGGGCTTGGCACTGCTGGTGTTGGGCCTCGCCAACCTGGCCCGTCGAAACACCCAAAGCGAGCAACACACACCACAGCACACACGGCAACAGACCAAAGCACTACGTACACGTGGTTCTACTGCACCAGGTTCACAGTCCATGCGACGCCGACGACAACATTGGGCGGTCGCTTCCCTGATTGCCCTTTCCGTTGGTGGAGGTTTGCTGCTTGAACCGAGCGCCCGCAAACTCACTTCACGTCAACCGAATGCATCGGATTCTGGACAGAGCTCTTCAGCCAGCACTTCAATTTCCCGCAACGCCACGTTCACGGCGCTGTCCCGTTCATCGTCATTGGAGTTGGCCTACCGACCGACACGCAGTACCGACGTTGTTTTACGTGTCTACACCTATGCGCAAGCGCCAGTATTTCTGCGGACGCAAACCTTTGACACCTGGACAGGCAAAACCTGGGTCGAATCCCGCCAACCGCAACGCGAGGAAGCCATTCGGATTGGGCTTTGGGAAGCTCGCCCGATTGGCGTAGAACGAGTAAGGCAACAGTTCGACCTCAACAGCTACAACCCCGAAGCCGCAGCGAACGGGCTGGTGCGAACCGTGGTGCAGGCGCAAACCAAACTCAACGGCGTAGTCCCCGTACCCACCGAAGCGTTGGGGGCCATCTGGTTACTTGATGGCGCTGATCAAACAAATGAATTCTTGTCGTCGACCATGTTTTGGCGCACCGATGGAACCGCATCAACTGAACGCGAGAAGGGAGCTTCGCCGATTTACACGGTGCTCCATGACATGCGAAGCAGCGGAATCATCAACGACGGCTCGGCGAACTCTAGGACAGCCGCAGCGAACGAAAGAGCAAACGAAAGAGCCAGCGCGACCGCGCAGGAGAACCAGGACTCTTCAAGATTTGTCCCGAGTCCGGACGCCTTACAAGGGGTGAAGCGCCCAGCACCCGAATGGTCTTCCACAACCAACATCTCCCCAGCGGTGCAGCAACTAGCCAAACAAATCGTGGGGCCGGCAACAACGTCGTCGGAGAAGGTGCAGCGGATTCGTGCGTGGATGACCAGCAACGTGGCTTACAACCTGACGGCAAAGGACCCAGGGAAGGGAGCCGATCCAATTGACTATCTGCTGTTCATGTCAAAAGAAGGGTCATGCACCCATTTCGCTACGGCAACCGCAGCCCTTCTGCGCAGCGTTGGTGTTCCCACTCGTATTTCCACGGGTTTCGTGGCCCAGGAACAGCCCCGAATTTCTCAATTCGTGGTGCGCGGCAAAGATGCCCACGCCTGGGCCGAAGTTCCTCTGATCGACGGCGACTGGCTACAGGTGGACACCACCATTGGCGCCCGAGAGGTCGTTCGATCCTCGCCGAGTAACCGTGCTCGCACTCTCGCTCTTCTCGCGCTTTTCGTCGCCGGGGCCCTGCTCTTGGCCGCAGGTACCGTGGTGTCCAAACGGATTCTGGGCCGCCGTCAAGCATCAACCGCAAGCGTCTATGGCGCAGAACTGGTGCGCCTAGCCCGATGGCTGCAGCTGCGCGTACCCCCTGACTGCTCGACCGCCAAACTGGCCCGACTCCTCGACCAACACCTGGCCAACGAACCGGCCAACAAACCGGCCAACAAACCGGACAACAAAGTGTCACCAGCCGGGCACTCGTGGATCCCCGGATCCTTAGAAGCCTTCGGACAACAACTCGAAGCAGCAACTTTTGGTGCATCTCCGATCGATTTGAGTGCCGGACCAAAAATCATTCAGGCCGCGTTTCGTCGAGCCAGGTCACAGCGCTGGGAACAAAGGCGTCTCCGATTGACCTACCTTGTTCGGAGAAACAACACCGCAAAGTCGTAACTGGTAACGCAGTCGGCTCGGCACCCAAGCTGCAACCCGAGGATAAAACGGCGTGTAACCAAGTGTCGTTGTTTCGCAGTCCAAGAACTCTGCGTGGCAACTTTGTTTGTCCTCCCTGCTTCATTCCCCAGTACCAATCGAAGTCCCTCTTGTGCCCACCGTGCCTACAACGTTTGAACTAACCACAAGCAGATCAATTCGACGGTCCCTTACTCGTGACCCCGCGGGACCACGCTCGGCCCGTTCACGTCTCGCTGCGTGCGCTATGTCGCTCTGCGGCGGTTTGGCGACCACACTTTCCGTGCCCCCCTTTGGCTTGTGGCCGCTGGCCTTTGTTGGCATTGCGCTGTTGGCCGGATCGATGATTGATGCCGGGATTCGTCGACGGATGCTGACGGGGTTTCTTTTCGGCGTTGGGCTGTACGTCCCTTCGTTGTGGTGGATGACGGCGTTCTCGCTTCCCGGTGGGATCCTCGTTGGGCTCCTTGAAGCATCCATCACCGCCTTAGCCATGGTGGTGGTGCATCGTCGCTACGCCTGGGTGAGTCTTCCCGTCGGGCTTGTGGTGGCGGATGCGGTTCGATCTCTGTGGCCCTTCGGCGGACTCCCCCTCAGCGGTATTGATCTCGGACAGGCAAACGGTCCGCTTGCCCCCATCGTTACCTTCGGCGGACGCCTCAGCCTCATTGCCCTCACCGCAGCATGTGGCGTTGTTCTTGCCAACATCGTCCGCGCTGGCATCGGGCGCAACATGAAGACCGCCCTTACCAGTGTCATCTGTGCACTTAACATTATTGGGATCGCCGGCCTTAGTCGGGTTGCACCCACTGGCACGTCACAAATTGGCAGTATCAAGGTGGCGGCCGTTCAGGGAGGCGGGCCCCGTGGCACCCGCAAAACCGAGCAAGGAACCCTGCGGGCCTACCAGCGCAATGTGGACGCCACGGCAACGTTGAATGACACTGTCGATCTGATCGTCTGGCCAGAAAATGTTGTGGACGCGCCGGTGTTCGCCAACTCCCAGCAGCTGCGCGATCTAGGAGCCATTGCCGCAAAACACAATGCACCGTTGATCGCGGGGATTACCGAGGATGGCCCAAACAACAAAACGTTCCGCAACGCATCTGTCGTAGTCAACGTCGACGGAACTCTGGGAGACCGCTTTGACAAGGTCCGCCGAGTTCCCTACGGGGAGTACTTTCCGTTCCGTTCCTTCATTGGCCGCTTCGCCACACTGCCTGTTCGAGAGGCCGTTGCCGGCACCAAACCCGGGTATCTCGTCGCCCCAACCGGTGCGTTTGGCATCATGATTTCTTACGAAGCATTCTTCGACGATCGCTCACGGGGCGCCGTTCGCGCTGGCGGGCAGGCATTGCTCAACCCCACCAACGCCTCGTCGTATCCCTCAACCCAGGTCCCTTCACAACAGGTTGCTGCGTCTCAATTGCGTGCCCTTGAAACCCGTCGGTGGGTAGTACAGGTTGCCCCGACCGGCCATTCCGCCATCATCGATCCAAGTGGTCAAGTACTGCGCAAGAGTGAACTGAGCGCCGCCAAAGTGTTGATCTACCGCATTGGTATGCGCAACGGCTACACCCCCTATGTGCGGTTCAACGATCTGCCCATGCTGGTACTTTGCGCTGCGGTGTTCATCGGTTGTTGGATGGCGCAATGGCGTTCACGCCGCTCTCGTCGTCCATAAATCATCTGTATTTCCTTCGTTTTTCCTTCGTATTTCCTATGTATTCCCTCTGTCCCGACTTTCAGGAAGCGCTCTGAACTATGACCCCGCATGAAGAGACTTCGGTAGGTAACGCCTCTGGGCTGGGCACCGTCGTCACGTTGATGAAGCGTCGGCGAACCAACCTATTGATGGATCGTGAACGCAGCGTCGATGATGCATTGGTTGAGCAGTTGTTGGATTTGATCACTTGGGCGCCGAACCACAAACGCACATGGCCGTGGCAGGTTGCCGTGTTCACGGGAACGTCCCGCGCATCGCTGGGTGCGGCCTGTACTGCCGATCTTCTGGCCGAAGCCGGGGTCGCGGTCGACGGCGTTCGCGTTGTCGTTGACGAAGCCAAGGTGGTCAAGACCCGGGGCAAGTACACCCGATCCCCCGTGGTCGTTGCTGTTGGTCAGATCGGGTTTTCCGGGAACGACGATGCCCATCGGGTTGGCGAGGATCGTGATGCCGTGGCTGCGGGAATCCAAAACTTCCTCCTCGGTGCCACCGCCGCTGGCCTGGCCTCCTACTGGGGATCCGCCGCCTATCCCACCGGAACGGCACTGCTGGATTGCTGCGGTTTCGAGCAAACTTCGCGAGTCAACGCACTGATTTATCTGGGCTGGCCGAGCACTCAGCCTGAGGCACCGATTCGGCCCTCGCTCCCCATTACCTGGCACCGTTAACACGCTCGTGGGTTCGCCATGACTCTTCAAGATTTGTCCCGAGTCCGGACTCCTCAATTTGTCCCGAGTCCGGACTCTCCAAGATTTGTCCCGAGCCCGGACTCTCCAAGATTTGTCCCGAGTCCGGACTCAACCCTGATGTGGACGACGGGGCCCAGCACCATGGGTAAGTGATCCGAAGTTGTCAATGCCAAGGGTGAAAGTTGAGGCTTTGCTCAGATTTGGCGTGGGACCGCTAACGTGGAGCGCCTTATGTCTGGATCAGCCGCACCGCTCGTGCCCTCGCCCAGCGCGGAGTTTTTGCGCATCGCTTGGCTTGTCTATCGCGGCAATCCGCACTCTGGCGGCCAAGGCGTCTACACCCGCTACGTGGCCCGTGAACTGCGGGATATGGGTCACCACGTTGAGGTGCTCAGCGGCCAGCCCTACCCGGTGCTTGATGATGGTGTGAAGCTCATCAAGATTCCGTCGATGGACCTGTTCCGTGCTGACGATCCGTGGCATATCCCGACGATCACCGAAATCAAAGAGCGCTTCCAAATGGGTGGCGGTCCGTCGGCTTGGGGTATCGACTTTTTTGAGTTCGCCCATATGTGCACGAGTGGTTTTCCCGAGCCGTGGACGTTCTCGATGCGGGCCCGCAAATATCTCCGCGCCCATGCCACCGAATTTGACATCGTGCACGACAATCAGTGCTTTGGGTACGGCGTGCGCGGCATGGTTCGTGACGGTCTGCCCGTAGTGGCAACACTGCATCACCCCATCACGGTCGATCGCGATTTGGAGATTGCTGACCTTCCGCGGGTGTATCCGTCGAAGGCTTCGATTGGGTATGTGAAGCGTCGTTGGTCGCTGTATCGCTGGTACGGGTTCTTGGGTATGCAGGTCGATGTGGCCAAGGGCATTCCGCGCATCATCACCGTTTCGGAATCCTCCAAGCGTGACATCGTCGCCCAAATGCACGTGCCGGCCGAGCAGTTGCATATTGTGCCCGTCGGCGTGGACCACGAGCGGTTCAAACCCAACCCGAGCATCACCCGCCGCCCCCATCGGATCATGACCACTGCCTCTGCCGACGTGCCACTCAAAGGTTTGCGTCCACTCCTAGAAGCGTTGGCCAAGGTAAGGGTGGAGCATCCCATCGATGTGGTGATCGTGGGCAAGAAGCGCGAAGGTTCGGTGTTGCCGGAACTCCTGGACCGCCTTGGTCTCAATGATGTGGTGACGTTTGAATCCGGCGTGAGCGACGATCGCATCGTGGAGCTCTACAACGAGGCTGAGATGGTTGTGGTGCCCTCGTTGTATGAAGGTTTCTCCATTCCCGCTATTGAATCCATGGCTTGTGGAACACCACTTATCACCACGACCGGCGGTGCGCTTCCTGAAGTTGTGGGACCAAGTGGTGAGGCGGCCATCACGGTTGCCCCAAACGATCCTGACGCGTTGGCAGCCGCGATTCTGCTGGTATTGCGTGATCCGGCCTTGCGTGGGGCACTTGGTGCCGCGGGCCGCGCTCGGGTATTAAAGGGCTTCACGTGGCGTGTTGCTGCCGAAGGCTGTGTTGAGCAGTACCGCGCGCTGTTGGAAGACAATGCCCGCGCTACGCATGATGCCTCTGTCGATGGCGGATCTTCAGTAGTTGCTTCCGCTAGCGGCTCAGCCAAGGTTAAAGGCGTGGTGACCAGTGCGACGAAAATAGCTTCTGCTGCAACAAAAAGTGCAACCGAATTCGCCAAGACCCAAGTCAAGAACCTTGGAGAGAAATAAGTATGCTTACCGTTAAGTACGATCAACTTGGTGTCAAGGCGGGCGACCGTTTGCTCGATATGGGCGCCGGTGCTGGCCGACATGCCTTTGAAGCAATGCGTCGTGGGGCTGAAGTGACGGCGCTGGATTACAGCATTGACGACCTTCGAAAAGCCGGGTCAACGATGTACGCCATGCAGCTGGAGGAATCGCTGCCACCAACGACGTCGGCCGCGTGCGTGAACGGTGATGCGTTGCGTTTGCCTTTTGCTGAGGCCACCTTTGATCGCATCATTTGTTCCGAAGTTATGGAGCACATTCCCGATGACCGCACGGCAGCCGCTGAACTGTTCCGTGTTTTGAAGCCCGGTGGAACCATCGCCGTTACCGTGCCATCGTGGGGCCCTGAGCTCGTCAACTGGGCTTTGGATTCTGAATACCACGCCCCAGCTTCGGTTGGAGGCCACGTGCGGATTTACCGCAAATCAGAAATCAGCGAACGGCTACGCACCGCAGGTTTTTCGCTGACCGGTTCACACAAAGCCCACGCGTTGCACTCACCGTATTGGTGGCTCAAATGTGCCGTTGGCGTAAACAACAACGACAACAAACTGGTGAAGAAATATCACGACTTGTTGGTGTGGGATCTGATGAAGAAGCCCGCCGCCATGCAGATCCCCGAAAAGATTCTTACGCCGCTTCTGGGCAAGAGCCTCATCACCTACGGCCGCAAACCGGCATGATCGTGCGCGCTTGACCACGATGTCGTTAACTCTTTCCGAACGAGCGCAAAGTGTTGCTTCCATTGAGGCATTGCAGCTGGCCAATGGTTTGATCCTATGGACCCCGGGTGGCCATGCCGACCCTTGGAACCATGTGGAAACCGCCATGGCCCTCGACGCTGGCGGCAGCCACGACGCCGCACGTGCCGCGTACGGTTGGTTAGCGAATAATCAGTGTGCAGATGGTTCGTGGCACCAGTACTACACCGAATATGGCATCAAGGATCCAAAGTTTGATGCCAACACCATCGCCTACGTTGCCGCGGGTGCCTGGCATCACTGGCTCTGCACTCACGACACCGATTGGCTCGCCTCTCTGTGGCCGACGATAACTGCCGCGATCTCTTGGGTTTTGGAGTTGCAGCAACCCACAGGCGAAATCCTTTGGGCCACAGAACCCGATGGCACCCCGTTTCACTATGCGTTGATCACCGGCTCATCGTCGATTCACCACAGCTTGCGCTCAGCCGTCGCCATTGCCAACCAGTTGGGGCACGATTCTTCGATGTTCTTGGCCGCTCAGGATCTTCTTGCCCACGCGCTGGCCGAGCATCCGTTGGAGTTCTTCGCCGAAAAGGACCGGTGGGCTATGGACTGGTATTACCCGGTACTTGGAGGGATTCACACCGGCGCCGCTGGTGAGGTGCAACTTCGTAAGCGTTGGGACGATTTCGTGATCGCCGGTGAAGGCGTCCGTTGCGTCAACGACCATCCTTGGGTCACCACCGGTGAAACCGC